>NZ_JBEXXE010000015.1:0-233439 GCF_040630255.1 Streptomyces sp. NPDC005820 | reverse complement strand
CCCGTTCGCGTTCGACCAGCAGGGGCAGCGGCTCGGAGGCGGTGAGCAGGTCCCGCAGCGGATACCGGGCCAGGACCGCGTCCACCTCCGGCGTCGACGCCGCCGCCAGACGGGTCGCGACCGGGAGGGAGTCGTCGCCCAGGGCCCGCGCCGCCTTGAGGACCGTCGTACGGGGCCGGCCCCTCGGCACCCCGGCCGCCGCGCGCTCGTACAGCTCGGCGCCCTCCTCCAGGACCAGCCCCGCGTCGATGCCCGCCGGGACCTTGACCCGTGCCGTCCGGCGCCAGGTGGTGACCGGGTCGCTCCAGGCCTCGACGGCGTACGTCCAACGGCCCGGCGCGTCCGGGGTCACCTCGGCGCCCCAGCGGTCGCTGCCCGGGGCGAGTTCACGCATCGGCGTCCACGGACCGCGCCGGCCCTTGGGGCCGCGCAGGACGACATTCGCCGCCACCGCGTCCTGGCCCTCCCGGAACACCGTCGCCGTCACCTGGAAGCTCTCCCCCGGGACGGCCTTGGCCGGGCGTCTGCCGCCCTCCACCGCAGGCCGCACGTCGCGGACCGGGATCCGGCCGATGACAGGGGTCGGGCTCATTCGTCTCACCTTCGTTGTGCTCATGGCCGGGCTAACGGCCGGATCGGCCGCGCGGTTCTGCACCGGGTCGTCCGTCCGGCCCGCGGCCGGGTCTGTCGTCGTGTTGTCCGCCGGGCCCGCCGCCCGGCTCCCGCTCCGCAGCCGGAACGGGTCCGCCGTCACGGCATCGCCGGAGCGAGCCGGGCCACCGCCCGGCCACCGCGCCGCACGGCCCCGGTCGGCCGCGGCCGACCGTCCTGCTCCTGCAGATAGACGGCGAGCGTGGTGCGCAGATACCGCTCCGCCGCGTCCGCGGCCTCGCGCGCGCAGCGCTTTCCCATGAGCACACACAGGGTGTAGCCCGAGTCCTCGAAGGTGGCCCGCACCGCGCGGTCGGCCGGGGAGGCGAGCATGACGCGCTCCCACGCCCGGTACCGCCGCAACTGCCTGGCGACCTCGGTCTTGGCCGGTAGCAGCATGACGCAGTCACCTTTCGGGCTCGATGAATGTTTCACTCATGGTGCACGCGCCGACACCCAGCGTCTTGTTGGATCTTCAATCACCCCGGAGTGCGCTCGTGTTGCACGAATGGACTAACACCCGCACTGTGGGAGGTGACTCAGAAGCGATCAGCGCTCACCCTCCGTATATTCGGCCCGCGGGGCCCCACGGAGCGGGAGCCTCGCCGGTGAGGAGCGAACGACGATGAAGACCGCAGTTCCCTGCTACTACCACCTCGACGTGGACGTCAGTCCGGAGCGCGTCGCACAGGTCGGCCGGATCCTGGCCGCCCATCTGAGGTACTGGGACCTCGAAACCCTCGTCGCCCCCGTCTGCGGCGGCGCCGGGATGCTGTTGAAGGCCATCGACGAGCATGCGAGGGACAAGTCCCTCTCGATCGAGATGTGGTGGAACGGCCAGCATCTGATCACGGCCGTCGGCGGCAACGACCGTGAGCTGCGCCCGGACCAGGACCTGCGGAGCTGCCTGGAGCGGATCGCCGCGATGAGCGACGGCTGGGGCTGCTGCGCCACCGACACCGGAGCCAAGGTCATCTGGTTCTCGCAGCGCGCCCGTTCCGGCGAGCGCGTCCCGCTGGTGCCGACCGCGCCGTCGCCCAGTCTGCGCGAGGGGCGCCGGGTGCCCCGCGCACTCCCGGTGGCGGCGCTGGCCGCACCGGCGGCCGAGGAGTCCGGGGTCCTGGAGGCCGCCCGGTGATCTCACCGCCGTACCGGAACGCAGGGGTGCCCGCGTGGAGTGGGCACCCCTACCCGCTGGGCGCCGACTTCGACGGGAAAGGCACCAACTTCGCACTGTTCAGCGAGGTCGCCGAGCGGGTCGACCTGGTGCTCGTCGAGGACGACGACAGTCACCGGAGCGTCCCCCTCACCGAGGTCGACGGCTTCGTCTGGCACGGCCACCTGCCCGGAGTCGGCCCCGGACAGCGCTACGGCTACCGGGTGCACGGCCCCTGGGACCCGGCCGCCGGACACCGCTGCAACCCGGCGAAGCTGCTCCTGGACCCCTACGCACGCGCCGTCGACGGCCGGACCGACAACCACCCCTCCCTCTTCGAACGCGCCGGGGACGGCCCCGACCCCGCCGACAGCGCCGGGCACACCCTGCTCGGGGTGGTCACCGACCCCGCCTTCGACTGGGGCGAGGACACCCCGCCCCGGCGCTCGTACGCCGACACCGTGATCTACGAGGCCCATGTCCGCGGACTCACCCGCACCCACCCCGACGTCCCGCGCGCCCTGCGCGGCACCTACGCCGGCCTCGCCCACCCGGCGGTGACCGAGCACCTCACCTCGCTGGGCGTGACGGCGATCGAGCTGATGCCGGTCCACCAGTACGCGCAGGACGGCGTGCTCACCGACCGCGGCCTGTCCAACTACTGGGGCTACAACACCATCGGCTTCTTCGCGCCGCACCACGCCTACGCCGCCCACGGCACCCGGGGACAGCAGGTCACCGAGTTCAAGGAGATGGTGAAGGCGCTGCACACGGCCGGCCTCGAGGTGATCCTCGACGTCGTCTACAACCACACCGCCGAGGGCAACCAGAAGGGCCCCACGCTCTCCTTCCGCGGCATCGACAACGCCTCGTACTACCGCCTGGTGGACGGCGACTGGGCGCACTACTACGACACTACCGGCACCGGCAACAGCCTGCTCATGCGCCACCCGTACGTCCTTCAGCTGATCATGGACTCGCTGCGCTACTGGGTGACCGAGATGCACGTCGACGGCTTCCGTTTCGACCTCGCGGCCACCCTGGCCCGGCAGTTCCACGAGGTGGACCGGCTGTCGGCGTTCTTCGACCTGATCCAGCAGGACCCGGTGATCAGCCGCGTCAAGCTGATCGCCGAGCCCTGGGACGTGGGCGAGGGCGGCTACCAGGTGGGCAACTTCCCGCCGCTGTGGTCGGAGTGGAACGGCAAGTACCGGGACGCCGTACGGGACTTCTGGCGGGCCGAGCCGCACTCCCTCGGCGAGTTCGCCTCCCGGCTGACCGGCTCCTCCGACCTGTACGCCCACAGCAGGCGCCGGCCGCGCGCCAGCGTCAACTTCGTGACCGCGCACGACGGTTTCACCCTGCGCGACCTCGTCTCGTACAACGACAAGCACAACCAGGCCAACGGCGAGGGCGACCGCGACGGCGAGAACCACAACCGCTCCTGGAACTGCGGGGCGGAGGGCGAGACCGACGACCCGGCCGTCCTCGCCCTGCGAGCCCGCCAGCAGCGCAACCTCCTCGCCACGCTGCTGCTCTCCCAGGGCATCCCGATGATCGGCCACGGCGACGAACTCGGCCGCACCCAGCACGGCAACAACAACGCCTACTGCCAGGACAACAAGGTCTCCTGGGTCGACTGGCGGCTCACCGAGGAGCAGCGCCGGCTCACCGACTTCTGCCGCCGCCTCGTCGCCCTGCGCGCCGCCCACCCCGTGCTGCGCCGCCGCCGCTTCTTCCTCGGCGAGACCGTCACCCACGCCGGACAGCCGCTGCCCGACCTGGTCTGGCTCCAGCCGGACGCCCGCGAGATGCGCGACCGCGACTGGCAGCGCTCCGACGCCCACAGCGTCGGCGTCTTCCTCAACGGCGACGCCATCGCCGAACCCGACCCCCGGGGCCGTCCGGTGGTGGACGACTCCTTCCTCCTGCTCTTCAACAGCTACTGGGAACCGGTACCCTTCCGCCTGCCCGGCACCGCCTACGGCGAACGCTGGACGGTCTGCGCGGACACGGCGGAACCGGACGAACCCCGGGACGAGACGGAGTACAAGGCGGGCGGAGAAGTGACCCTGGAGCCCCGCAGCCTGATCGTGTTGTCCCGCCCCCCACGCCGATCGGAGTGACCGAAGGGGCGCGAGGCTCCCCCTTCAGGGGCGCGGCTACCTCTGACGACGCGACGTCACAGTGAACTGCGCCCCATCCGGATCCCGGAGAATCGCCTCCTCCTCCGACTCCCGCAACACACTCCCCCCGTGCTTCTCGGCGGCCCGCACCGCCCCCGGAACTTCGCCGACGGCAAAGTGCACCTGCCAGTGCGGCCGAATGGTGGGATCCGGCGCCGCCTCCAACGCCCCCGACTCGATCCGGGCCACGACATCGCCCCCGCTGCGCAGCACGACCTCGCCGCCCTCGTACCGCACCTCGCAGCACCCGGGCCGGTCCGTGGCCCAGTCGAGGATCTCGCCGTAGAAGATCGCGGAGTCGAACGCGTCGCGGGTGTGCAGCCGGATGAAGGAGGGGGCGGCCTGCCGCCACGCCTCCCAGTTGCCGATCAGCTTGCCCTCCCAGACGCCGAAGGTCGCCCCCTCCCGGTCGGCCAGCAGGGCCGCCCGGCCCGGCGGCAGCGAGATCGGCCCCACCGCCACGGTCCCCCCGCGCTCCCTGGTCCGGGAGGCGGCCTCGTCGGCGCTGGGGACGGCGAAGTACGGCGTCCACGCCACCGCCATCTGCCACATCGCGGCGACGGCGGCGATCCCGGCCACCGGGACGTCGTCGACCAGCGCCGTACGGAAGTGTTCACCCAGCGTGCCGCGGCGCCACCGCCAGCCGAGGACGGCCCCGTAGAACTCCTGGGTGGCCTCCAGATCGCGGCTGGTGAGACTGACCCAGCAGGGCGCGCCGAACACGGAGTGGGTGGAGAGGACTTCTTTCGGACCGTGGGCTGAGGACGGGTGATCGTTCATGGGGGCTCGCGTTCCTGTCTCCCGGCTCTCCCGGCCGACGGCCGGAGGCTCTCCTCCAGTGTCCGGCCGGAGTCGGCGGCGGCGCCTGCCGAGGACGTGGTGGCACGATGGAGTGGTGGACCGAGTACCGCGCGACCCGGGCGACGAAACGGCCCGGATCCTCCAGCTCCAGCAGGAGGTCGACCAGCTCAAGGAGGCGGTCGCCTCGCATGCCGTGGTGGATCAGGCGATCGGTGTGATCGTCGCGCTGGGGCGGGTGTCGCCGGACGAGGGCTGGGTGATCCTCAGGGAGGTCTCCCAGCACACCAACATCAAGCTGCGCAATGTCTCGGAGCTGATCCTCATCTGGGGGCGCAGCGGAGAGATGCCCGAGCGGATCCGGGCGGAGCTGGAGGTCCTGCTGGACCAGCACGGCCCGACGCAGATCCCCGGCGCGCCGCCATGGGAGTGAGCGCTCGGGATGAGGCGCTCGGGACGGGGGCGCTCGGGAGGGGGCGCTCAGTCCGCCTCCGGCACGACCTCCTCGCGCAGCCGGGCGAAGCAGCTGCTCAGCAGCCGTGAGACATGCATCTGCGAGATGCCGAGCCGCTCGGCGATGGTGCTCTGGGTCATGCCCTGGAAGAACCGCAGATAGAGGATGGTCCGCTCGCGCTCCGGCAGGGCCCGCAGGCAGGGCGCCGCGGCGACGCGGTCGACGACGGTGTCGTAGCCGGGATCGGGATCGCCGAGGGCGTCCGTGAGGGCGTAGCCGTCGGTGCCGGGCATCTCGGCCTCCAGCGACAGCGCGGAGAAGCACTCCAGCGCCTCCATGCCGGTGTGCACCTCGTCCTCGCTGAGCTGCGCGTACGCGGCGATCTCGGCGACGGTCGGCGCCCGGCCGGGGGTCGTCTGGGCGAGTTCCTTCGTGGCGTGCCGTACCCGGTTGCGCAGGTCCTGGACCCGGCGGGGCACATGCAGCGTCCACATGTGGTCGCGGAAGTGGCGCTTGATCTCCCCGGTGATCGTGGGCACCGCGTAGGCCTCGAAGGCACGGCCGCGGTCGGGGTCGTAGTGGTCGACGGCCTTGACCAGGCCGAGGGCCGCGACCTGGTACAGGTCCTCCAGCGTCTCGCCGCGCCCGCGGAAGCGGACGGCGATCCGCTCGGCCATCGGCAGCCACAGCCGGACCAGTTCGTCCCGCAGCGCCTGGCGCTCCGGCCCGTCGGACAGGGCGGCCAGCCGTGCGAAGGACTCGGTGGTGTCCGGGGCGTCGTCGTGGGGGTGCTGCCGGGTTCTGACGGTGGTACGCATCGCGCGTGCCTTCCCGAAGGGGGTGCCGAACGATGGAAGGACACCGTGGAAGACGCGCACTCGGACGGATTCGGCGATCGCCCGGGACGGCCCGCTCGGCGGGGATCCCACGGACGTGCCTCCTGTCCGAAGCACAACGTTGCGCTTTCCCTCTGATGGGCGTTCTGAAACTGTTGGTTCATATATGCCCGAAATCTTTTTTGACTTTCTCCGGGGGAATTTACCTCTGACTCAGAGGTAATCTCGACGGTGTGGACGAGGAGACCTTCCCGGAAGAGCTCGCCGACGCGCTCGTCGGCATCCAGCGACTGCTGCGGCGCCGGCTGCGCGCCGGGCTGACCGTGCCCCGGCTGCGCGGCGCCGAGGTCGAACTGCTGCGGCTCGTCGAGTCCCGCCCCGGCATCGGCGTCTCCGACGCCGCCAAGGAGCTGTACCTCGCGGGCAACTCCGTCTCGACCCTGGTCAACCAACTGGTCAGGGACGGGTACCTGGTCCGCGAGACCGATCCCGCCGACCGGCGCGCCGCCCGGCTGCTGCTCACCGAGGCCGCCGAGACCCGGCTGCGGGCCTGGAAGGAGCGGCGTGCCGCGCTCGTCCGCCGGCATGTCACCGGGCTCGACGCCGCCGACCAGGAGAGCCTGCGCGCAGCCCTCCCGGCGCTGCGCTCGCTCGCCGTCAGTCTGCACGAGGAGGCCGAGGAATCATGACCGCCGCCGTCACCTGCACCGCGCTCGCCCACGCCTTCGGGGACACCAGGGCCGTCGACGGGCTCGACCTCACCGTCCGCGAGGGCGAGGTCTTCGGTCTGCTCGGCCCCAACGGGGCGGGCAAGACCACCGCCCTGCGCTGCATCACCACCCTGCTGCCCGTCCCGTCCGGCATGGTCGCGGTCTTCGGCCGGGACGCCGCCCGCGACCGCATGGCCGTACGGCGGCTGCTTGGGTACGTCCCGCAGCAGCTGTCCGCCGACCAGAACCTCACCGGCCGGGAGAACGTCGCCCTGTTCGCCCGAGTCTTCGACGTGCCCCGCCGGGAGCGCGCCGCACGCGTCGCCCAGTCCCTGGCCGCCGTCGACCTCACGGACGCCGCCGACCGGCTGGCCGGCACCTACTCCGGCGGTATGGTCCGCCGCCTCGAACTCGCCCAGGCCCTCGTCAGCGCACCCCGGCTGCTGATCCTCGACGAGCCGACCATCGGCCTCGACCCGATCGCCCGCACCGGCGTCTGGGAGCACATCGCCGCCGTACGGGAGGCCACCGGCATGACCGTCCTGGTGACCACGCACTACATGGACGAGGCCGACCGGTACTGCGACCGGGTCGGTCTGATGCACCGCGGCCGCATCCGCGCCCTCGGCACCCCCACCGAGCTGCGACAGGGGCTCGGCGAACGCCGCGGCCTCGCGCCCACGGACCCGCTGCCCAGCCTGGAGGACGTCTTCCGGGACGTCGCCGGCAGCGGCCTCGACGACACGTCAGGAGACTTCCGCGATGTCCGAAGCACCCGCCGCACCGCGCAGCGCGTCGGCTGACCGGGCCCACGAGCGAGGCATCGACCTGCTGCTGAAGCCGCCCGTGCCGCGGGCCGGCTGGCGGTGCTCCCGGCCCGGATCGGCGCCCTGTGCACCGTCGAACTGCAGAAACTTCGCCATGACCGCACCGAGCTCTACACCCGGGCCGTCCAGCCCGCCCTCTGGCTGCTGATCTTCGGCCAGACCTTCAGCCGCATCCGGGCGATTCCGACGGGCGGCATCCCCTACACCGACTACCTGGCGCCCGGCATCATCGCCCAGTCCGCCATGTTCATCGCCATCTTCTACGGCATCCAGATCATCTGGGAGCGTGACGCCGGGGTCCTCGACAAACTCCTCGTCACGCCCACCCCGCGCTCGGCGCTGATCACCGGCAAGGCGTTCGCGGCCGGGGTGAAGTCACTGATCCAGGCCGTCGTCGTGATCCTCATCGCCGCCCTGCTCGGGGTCGCCCTGACCTGGAACCCGCTGAAGCTGCTCGGGGTCGCCGGGATCGTGGTCCTCGGCTCGGCGTTCTTCTCCTGTCTGTCCATGACCATCGCGGGCATCGTCCTCAGCCGCGACCGGCTGATGGGCATCGGCCAGGCGATCCGGTACCGCTTCCAAATGCCGGGGGAGTGGTCTGGGGTGATGCGCGATCAGGGGCCGCGTCTTGACTGCGGGCGGTTGGTGTCAGTTCGCTGATGGCCGGAGGCCGGGGAAGAGCATATGTGCGCTCTCGTGCACGATCTCGATGGCTTCCCGGCCCTTCAGCGGTGCGCTCTCGTCGATCTTGGGGACGGTGGCTCCCAGGTGTTCGACGAGTGTGAGGAAGCCGTGGAACATGGCGGTGGCGAGGGGGTTCAGTGGCGCGTCGGGCGGAATCATCGCCTGGTTGAACTCGGGGACCGGCCGGGCCGTGACATCGGGCCAGTCCTGTGGGTCGCGGGGCTCGTCGAGGGTCAGGAGGGAAGTGAGGTCGGGGGCGTTGGCGTCCCTTGCGGTGAGGGCGTGCCCGAGGCTCCACCGTTCGCGCAGGGTACGGATGACCGATGTGTGGTGGTGCACTCCGTTGATCACTGTCCGGGCGGGCAGCCACGCGGAGATCGCGATCGCGGGCAGACGGACGCCGAGCCGGTCGAAGGCGAAGCCCATCTGTCCGGGCGGCGCGGCGGGGTCCGGAGGGACGGCCGCGGGCGGGGGTACGTGGTCGTAAGTGCCGCCGTGCTCGTCGAAGACGACCATGAGCAGCGTGTTGTACGCGTTGGACCCGTCGGACGAGGTCGAGGAGCGGACGGCGTCGTACACCTTGGCCAGCAGTGCCTCCCCGCCCAGCAGCGACGAGGGCGCATCAAAGGGGATCCCCTGGAGCAGAGCGGATTCCGGCGGGTGCATGTCGTTGTGGCCGTGCCAGAGGTTGGGCTCGATGAAGGAGTAGGTCGGCAGCGTGCCGGCGGCGGCGTCCTCCAGGAAGCGGTCCATGGTGACGAAGTGGGTGGCGAACCGCTGCCGCAGCCTCGGGGCGTGGATCAGGCCGGTGAAGGGCAGGGGGCTCGGCGCGTCGACGTAGACCCGCCAGGTCAGGCCGCTGGCCTCCAGTCGCTCGAAGACCGTTTCGGCGTTGTTCTTTATCGGGAAGGTGCCGTAGGGCGCGTTGACGACGAAGCCCGACGCCTGTGCGGCGTGGAAGAACGAGCGGTTCGTGAACGTCTGCGACGGCACTTCCGCGAACCAGTGATCGAACGTGCCGAAACCACGCGCCAGCGCTGAGATCACAGGGAGCTGGTCCGGAGTGTACCCAGCCATGATCTGTGCGTATTCGTGGTGCTTCGGCTGCCGACCCATCTCCGCCGTGAAAGCGCTGATGTAATCGGTGACGAAGCCGTCCATCGTCGGCGTACGTCCGGGCGGTGGCGCGTTGAACGGGGCGGCCATGTGCTCGGCCAGCACCCCGCGGTTGGCTTCGGGGTCGATCACATTGAAGAGCTGTGTGTTGACGTGCTGGTACTCCTCGCCCGGATCCGGGTTGGGCGTGTCCATCGTCTCGGCAACGCCGAACGGGACGCTCTGGTGGCCGGAACGGTCCTCGGCCCAGTCCGGGATCGGATTCGACAGGTTCCTTCCGAGAACACCCTCGAACCTGGGAACCTCATCGGGCTGGTAAAGCTGTCCGAGAAGCGTGTCGAACGAGCGATTCTCGAACATCAGGGCCACGACGTGGTCCAAGGCCTGGCTGCGGTCGCGGGGGGCCATCGACGACCTCCGATCGGTCGAGCGATCCGTCCCGAGAAGTCCACTCCACTTTTGTCCGCTCAGGGGTGGGTGTCAAAACCTGGCCGATCGCGCGGGCCGCGCCCAGCCCATCGGGCGATGTCGGTAACGAGGGTGCCGTCTCCAAGCCGGGTGGTGTGCGGCTGCGTGGTGGCCGTTGGATCGAAGGCGAAGATCTTGTCGTTGCCCAAGAGTCCGCAGCACACCGACTCACTGGAACAGCTTGTGGACCGGCATTGACCCAGGCCATCACCATGCCGCTGTTCTTCGGGTCCAACGCCCTCTACCCGGTCGCCGTCATGCCGGGCTGGCTCCAGGCGATCAGCAGGATCAACCCGCTCAGCTACGAGGTGGACGCCCTGCGCGGTCTCCTCCTCGGCACGCCCGCGCACCTCGCGCTCGACTTCGGGGTGCTCGTCCTGGCCGCCGCGCTCGGCATCACCGCCGCCTCCGCACTGCTCGGCCGGCTGGCCCGGTGAACCCGGCCGGGATCCCGCCCCGTGATCTTGCCCGCCGATCTTGGCGCGACGTGATGTGCGGCACGCCCGCGGCACGCCCCGCGGCGGCCTTCGGCGGATTCTTCCTGCGCACGGCTTGATCGACGATCAAAAGGGGTGAACCCCCTGGCCACAGCGCATTCCGCTCATTTGACAGTGCGCTGAGCACACGGATAGGAAGCAGCCGGTAGAAGTCGAGAGGTGGACTGTGGACGAGCCGAACGTGGTCGGGGACTGGCAGGAGTACGACGAGCATGCCGGTCTGCGGGTCCGTGTCCACCAACTGGAGCAGTGCGAGCCGCCCAGGGGCCGTGACGACGCGGCCGAGGGGCTGACCTATTTCCGGCTGCGGGTGACCGTCGAGAACCGCGGCACGGGACACTCCACCATCCACCTCGAGGACGGCCAGATCGACGTACGGATCGGGCCCGACGGCGACAGCGCGTTCATCGACTGGCGCAACTCGCAGTTCATCGAGGGCTTCGACGTCTACCCGCTGCGCCGCGCCACCGCCGTCCTCTACGCCGCCGGCCCCGAGGCCGCGCTCGGTCAGGTGGATGTGCAGATCCAGCTGCGGGTCGACGACGAGTGGGCCGACCGCCGGCTGTGGACCGGCGGCATCGGCCTCCAGGACGGGGCGCCGCCGACGGGGACGTGCCGGGACAGCCTGGCCCGCCAGGTGAGCAACTTCCTGCGGGACCAGGCCGAGGAGGGCACCGCCTGAGGGTGCCCCGGGCCATGAAAGCGGCGCTCAGTGCGGAATGCCGTCGATGATCTCGCGGGCGCCCTGCCGCAGCAGCGCCACCGCCACCGACGTACCGAGCGTCGCCGGGTCGAGCCGCCCCGCCCACTCGTGGGCGTTGAGCCGCACCTTGCCGTCGGGCGTGAACACACAGGCCCGCAGCGACAGTTCCCCGCTGCGGTCCACCCGGGCGAACCCGGCGATCGGGCTGTTGCAGTGCCCCTGGAGCACATGCAGGAACATCCGCTCCGCCGTGGCCTCGCGGTGGGTGGCCGGATCGCCGAGCCCGCTGACGGCGTCGATCAGCTCGGTGTCGCCCTCCCGGCACTGGAGCGCGAGGATGCCCGCGCCGATCGGCGGCATCATCGTCTCCGGCGAGAGCACCTCGCTGATCACGTCCGTGCGGCCGATGCGCTCCAGACCGGACACCGCCAGCAGCAGCGCGTCCGCCTCGCCCGCCGCCAGCTTCTCCAGCCGTCGGTTGGCGTTGCCGCGGAACGGCACGCACTCCAGCTGCGGGTGGGTGGCGGCCAGCTGGGCGACCCGGCGCACCGAGGACGTGCCGATCCGGGTGCCGTCCGGCAGTTCGTCGAGGGTGAGCCCGCCCGGGTGGATCAGGGCGTCGCGGATGTCGTCGCGGCGGAGGAACGCGGCGAACACCGTGCCCGCGGGCAGCGGCCGGTCCGCCGGCACGTCCTTGACGCAGTGCACCGCCAGATCCGCCTCGCCGGCCAGCAGCGCGGCGTCCACCTCCTTGGTGAACGCGCCCTTGCCCTCGACCTGGGACAGATCGCCCATCCACTTGTCGCCGGTCGTCTTCACGGGAACGACCTCGGTGCGCACCCCGGGATGCAGGGCGGCCAACTCGGCTCGGACACGCTCCACCTGGGCCAGCGCCATGGGGGAGTCACGGGACACGATGCGGATCAGTTCCGGAACGGACATGCGGGACACGATAGACCCTCGTGCCCCGCACTCCGCACCGCTTCCCGCTTTCCGGCCACGCGTCACGGTGTGAAGCGTGGCCGGACCGGGTAGAACGGACCGTTCCGCACCGCTCTACGCGTTGGGGTCGAAGGTGATCCCCGACGGCTTCGCCGACGTCAGATGGGCGGCGAAGTTGGCGTCCTTGAGGCCGAAGTTGGCGCTGCCGAAGTCGTACGCGCTCAGCTTGTCGCGCAGGCCCGACGGGTAGCCGTTCCAGCCGACCAGCGGCGGGTACTGCCAGGTGTGCTTGTCGTTCTCCGGCGGCTCGTCATTGGAGTTGCCCAGCCGGAAGCAGTGCGTGCTGATGCCGTCCTTGTGGTAGACGATCTTCGCGTGCGTGCCCTCGAAGCGGACGTCGGACACGGGGTGCACGGTGAACGAGCCGTGGTTGGACGTCGACACGTACTGGATCGTGCCGTTCTGCACCCAGACCACGACGTGCTCCCAGTCGTGCCGGTGCCCGCCGATGCTGCTGTTCGCGAGCGCCTGGTCCTTCTCGAAGTACAGGCCGTACATGTACGCGCACCAGCCGTTGTTGCACTTGTAGCGCGAGTAGCTGTTGGTGTTGTCCAGGTCGGACGCGTCATGGCATTCGCCGCTGAGCGAACCGGTCGGCTTCAGCCCGCCGTTGACGGTGCCGTCCGGGCCGATGGCCGGGGTGGAGTAACAGCCGTCCGTGTCGTAGTCGAACGCGGGCTGATACGTGAGTTCGGCCGCCTCGGCGTTCTGCGGCAGCGCCGCCGGGGGAGCCGCGAAGGCGACCGAGGGGACGGCGAGCACGAGCGCGGCGGCACCGGCGAGTCCGGTGAGCCATCTCCTGCTGTGGGCCTTGAACGTAGATGACGACACTGCGTCCTCCTCGTGATCCGGGCGCAGCCGAACGGCTGTGGGGGAAGGGGGAGTTGAAGGAAGCTCAGCTTCCACGGTTTTCGCTCCCACGCCAAGGGGTCGCAGGCGTATCAGTGGTGAAGCACAGCCCAACAGTTGGCCATTCGGTGCCGTGTCAGGCGGAGTTGTCCGGAAGGTCCGCCGCCGACTCCTCCGCTGTGAGGTCGGTGCGCAGCCGCAGCCAGGAGGGCTGGCGCAGCAGTCCGGCCCGGGTCCGGGTGCTGTAGCGGACCTCGCCGACCAGCCGGGGTGCCACCCAGCGGGCGCCGGGAGCCGGCGGTACGGGATCGAAGGGGCACACGTCGGTGGCCTCGGCCCGCAGCAGCGCGGCGAGTTCGGTGCGCTCGGCCTCGCTCCAGCCGGTGCCCACACTGCCGACGTACCGCAGCGCGCCCGCGGAGGTCCGCTGTCCGACGAGGACCGCCCCGGGCAGCCCGGTCAGCCGTCCCTTCCCCGGCGACCAGCCGCCGACCAGCACATCGGCGGTGCGCATGTTGCGGATCTTGATCCAGGCCCGGGAGCGCACCCCGGGCTCGTACACCGAGTCCAGTCGCTTGCAGACGAGACCCTCCAGACCGTGGACGCGGGTCGCCTCCAGGGCCTCGCGCCCATGTCCGACGAGCGCGCGCGGCGTCGACCAGAACGGCCCCTCCAGCCCGAGCGCCTCGAGCCGCGCCCTGCGCTCCCCGTACGGCACCCGCAGGAGCGGGTCCCCGCCGAGGTGCATGACGTCGAACAGCACGAGGTGCACGGGCACCGAGGCCGCCATCCGCGCCGCCTTCCCCGGCGCCTGCACCAGCCCCATCCGGGACTGCAGCAGCTGGAAGTCGGCCCGGCCCCCGGCGTCCAGCGCCAGCACCTCCCCGTCCAGCACGGCGGCCGTCGCCCCGAGCGCCCCGCCCAGCGGCCGCAGCTCCGGATAGGCCCCGGTGATGTCCTCGCCCGACCGGGCCCGCAGCCGGAGCGTCCCGTCCCCGGCGAGATACACCACGGCCCGCTGTCCGTCCTGCTTGGTCTCGTAGGCCCAGCGTGCGTCCTGGGCGACGGGCGGCAGCCGGCCGGGCGTGGCGAGCATGGGCGGGATGAGAGGGAGCGTCACGGGTGAGGTGTCGACCCCCGTGCCCCGCGCCACGCGCCCGGCGCGGCGGTTTCCCCCGAACGGCGGCTCAGTCGCCCGAACAGCCGAAGATGCCGAGGTGGCTCGGCCGGTCGCCGGTGTAGAGGACGACGTACCGGCCCGTCCAGCGCATCGCGCACTCGGCGCTCAGCGCGGGCCCGGAGTCGTACACCTCCCGGAACCGCTGCGGTGTGGGTCTGTCGGTGCCGAAGTGGTGTCTCACCCGGCCCGGGGCGAGCGGCCGCAGGGTGTTGTGGTCGTCCGCGGCGTGTTCGTTCGGCGGTGTGCAGGCGCCGACGACATGCAGGATGTCCAGGATCGAGTGCGTCCCCTCCTCGCTCATGAACTCCGCGTCCGCCCAGAGCTCCTCCAGGCTCGCGTACGTGTCGTCGTCGCCGTACTCCCGTGCGAACTCCTCGGCGTGCAGAGCCCTCAGGGACTCCTCGACGTCGCCTGTGTACGCGGTGACGTAGTCCCAGCCGCTCGCGCCCATCGCGCCCCCCTTGGCCCTCGGTGATCGCCCTCGGTGAACCACCCTGTGATCGCAAAGGTAGGGCAGGGCACTGACAACGGGCCGTCAGCTCTCCGCGCCCGGCGGGGGCGGGGCCTGGACCAGGCCCGTCTGGTAGGCGATGACGACGAGTTGGGCGCGGTCGCGGGCACCGAGCTTGGTCATCGCCCGGTGGACGTGGGTGCGCACGGTGAGGGGGCTGACGAAGAGTTTCCCGGCGACCTCCTCGTTGGAATGCCCCTCGGCCACCCAGGCCATCACCTCGCGTTCGCGGGCGGTGAGCACGGCGAGGTCGGCCGGGACGGCGAGCCGCGCGCCCTCCGCGGGGGCGGCGAGGAAACGGGTGATCAGGGAGCGGGTGGCGAGCGGGGAGAGCAGGGACTCGCCGGACGCGACCGTGCGGATGCCGTCGAGCAGCGCGTCGGCGGTGACGTCCTTGCCGAGGAAGCCGCTCGCCCCGGCCCGCAGCGCGTGGGCGACGTACTCGTCGATCTCGAACGTCGTCAGGATGAGCACGCGCGTGTCCGACAGGCCGGGGTCCGCGCAGACCGCGGCCGTCGCGGCGAGCCCGTCGGTGCCGGGCATGCGGATGTCCATCAGGACCAGGTCCGGACGGTGGCTGCGGGCGAGCGCGACCGCCTCCGCGCCGTCGGTGGCCTCGGCGACCACCTCCATGTCGTCGCAGGAGTCGATCAGGATCCGGAAGGTGGCCCGCAGCAGGGCCTGGTCGTCGGCGAGGAGCACGCGGATGGTCATGGGGTCCGTTCTCGGGGTGCGGGGGTGTCGGGGTACAGGGGGAGCCGGGTGGTGACCTGGAAGCCGCCCTCGGGGCGGTGTCCGGCCTGGAGCGCGCCGCCCACCGACTGGGCCCGCTCGCGCATGCCGATCAGACCGAAGCCCCGGCCGTCGCCGGACGCGGAGGGCGCCGCGGTGCCGTCGTCGGTGACCGTGATCGTCAGCCGGTCGCGGCCGAACCTCAGCCGCACCTGGGCCGTGCGCGCCGCCGCGTGCCGGGTGACGTTGGTCAGCGCCTCCTGCACGATGCGGTACGCCGTCAGATCGACGCCGGGGGTGAGCGGCCGCGCCGTGCCCTCCAGGGCGACCCGCACGTCCAGCCCCGCCGAGGCGCAGGACTCGGCCAGCTCGGACAGCTGTCCGAGGCCGGGGCTCGGGGCGAGCGGCGCCTCGCCCTCGTCCGCCTGGCGCAGCAGGCCCACGGTCGCCTTCAGCTCGCGCAGGGCCGAGGACGTCGTACCGGTGAGGTCCGTCAGGATCCGCTGGGCCTGGTCGGGGTGGGTGCGGGCGAGATGGGCCGCCGTGCCCGCCTGGGCGTTGGCCAGGGCCAGATGGTGGGCGACGACGTCGTGCAGCTCGCGCGCGATGCGCACCCGCTCCTCCACGACCCGGTGCCGCGCCTCCTCCTCCCGGCCGCGTTCGGCGTACTCGGCCCGCGCCTGCACGGCCTCCACATAGCGCCGCTGCAGCCGGACGAGGCTGCCGGTGACGACGGGGAACAGCAGCCAGACCGCGGGGCTGACCGTCTTCATCACCCAGGGGTGCGCGACGGGATCCAGGAGCAGGGCCGCCGGGACGATCAGCGCGAGGGCCGTGAGATAGCAACGGCGGGTCGTGCGGCGGCGGGTGGTCGCCGCCACCCGGTACAGGGCGACCATCGTCGGCCCCAGCAGCAGCGGGGTGATCAGATGCCCGAGCGCGGCGGCGCCGGCCACACAGCACGCCGTCACGGCCGTGGTCGTACGGGGCCTTGTGCGCTGCCCCAGCAGCAGGGTCCCGCACGCGACGGCCGCGAGGACGATCGTGGGGACCGTCGCGTCCGGCTGGTCCGTGTGGGGCATGGTGATCTCGCTGCCGAAGAGGAAGACGGCGAACAGCAGGGCGGCCGTCATCGTGTCCACGGTGCGGGCGTGACCGTCCGCGTAGCGCTGCCAGGAGGTGAGCATCGGATTCTCCGGTCGGGCTGGTCCCATGGCGGGCGGCTCCTCCGCCCCTTGGAAGACAGGGGGAGCGGTCAGAAGCGGTCAGACAGGGGCAGCCTCCCGTTCCGCCGGCGCGGCCCGCCGGGTGAGGGACTCGCCCTCCACGGCGACGCCTGGCAGCAGCCGGGTCGAGCCACTTCGGCAGCCACCACGCCGACCTCCCGAGCAGGGCCGGCACCACGAACGCGTCGAGCAGCACGGCCGCCGCCGGTCCGAACCCGATCCGGTCAACGCCATCCGCGACGACCGGCCGCGCCGATCATGATCGCGGTGTCCGGCAGGCGGACCGTGCGGTCGCTCACCACACGCACGGCAGGTCCACCTCCACCACCGTCGGCCCGCCCACCGGGCTGGTGAGCCGTACCGTCCCGTCGAGCGCGGCCACCCGGCGCCGCATCCCCAGCAGGCCCGAGCCCGCGCTCTCGTCCGCGCCCCCGCACCCCTCGTCCCGCACCCGCGCGCTCAGCCCGGTCCGGGAGCGGGCCAGCACCACCTCGGCCCGCTCGGACCCGCTGTACTTCGCCGCGTTGGTGAGCGCCTCGGCGATCACGAAGTACGCGGCGGCCTCCACGGCGGCGGGTGGGCGCGGCCCGTCCGCCACCCCGTCGTCCCGCACGGTCACGTCCAGCCCGCTGCTCGCCGCCAGCGCCCGTACGGCCCCCACCAGCCCCCGGTCGGTGAGGATCGGCGGATGGATGCCCCGGACGACGTGCCGCAGCTCGGTGAGCGCCTCCTCGGCCTGCGTCTGCGCGTCGGCGAGCAGCTTGCGCGCCGCGTCCGGGTCCGCGCCGTAGGCCCGCTGGGCCAGCCCGATCCGCATGGACAGGGCGACGAGACGGGCCTGTGCGCCGTCGTGCAGATCGCGCTCGATACGGCGCAGCTCGGAGCCGTGCGCGGCCACCGCGCCCGCGCGGGTGGCGGTGAGCTGCTCGACCCGCTGGGCCAGCAGCGCCTTGGGGGAGGGCCGCAGCAGCGCGGCCGACCAGGCCGTCTCGACCTCGGCCAGCCGGACGATCAGCGGCAGGACGAGCGCCCGCCGGCCCAGCAGGGCGCACCACACCCCGTCGACGACCAGCCCGACCGGCCACAGCGGCAGCATCAGCACGGTCAGCCAGGCGTAGCCGTAGTACGCGGCCATCCAGCGCGCGTCGGTGAGCGTGCCGGGGTCGCGCACGGCCGTGCGCAGCCGCTGCCGCAGCGGACCGGTGAGCGGCGCGTACGCCTCGGGGATCTCCCGGCCGGTCCAGGACGCCGTCAGCCGTCGCTTGGCCCCGGCGATCCGCCGGATCAGCAGCACGGTCTCCGGCACCAGCCAGATCCCGACCAGCACGGCGGCGCCGGTGGCGGTGATCAGCAGGACGGTGATGAAGATGTACGACCCGAAGGCCATGGCAGCGGCCAGCACGAGGTGGACCGAGGCCCGCGCCGCCTGTCGCAGGGTCGCGCGCATACAGATTCCCGGGGGTGAGGGGGAGAGGGGACGGGGACCGGCCGCCGGGCGCACCCGGCGGCCGGTTCACGGACCGTGGGCTCAGGCCTCCAGCGTGACGACGACCTTCTCCGCGGCGCCCGGCGTCAGCGCCAGCTCGAAGGCGCGGTCGGCCTCCGCGAACGGCACCCGGTGGCTGATCAGCCGGGCGAACCGCTCCCGGTGCTCGACCAGCTCCGGCGTCACCTCGAAGATCTCGGTGGGGTAGCCCTGGGAGGGGACGAGGGTCAGCTCGCTGCGGAGCATGCCGCCGAGGTCGATCTCGCCCTTCTTCTGCACGGCCACCATGACCAGCTTGGCGTGCCACTTGGCGTTGGCCACGACGGTGTTGAACACAGCCGGCGCGCCGGCCGCGTCGAGGTAGATGTCGGTGCCGACGCGGGGCTGGCCGAGCGCGTTGACGGCCTCGCCGTGCAGCTCGGTCAGCCGCGCGGTGACGTCCTCCTCCGCCGAGTTGATCACGGCGTCCGCGCCCACGGCCAGTGCCTTCTCCAGCCGGGAGGGGATGACGTCGGCGACGACGACGTGCTTGACGCCGCGCAGCTTGAACCAGATGGCCGCGCCCAGGCCGATGGGTCCGGCGCCGAAGACCACCACCTTGTCGTCGGGGCCCGCCTCGGAGCGGTTGACGGCGTGCCGTGCCACGGCCATCGGCTCGTTGAGCGAGGCCACGTCGAAGGGCACGGTGTCGGGGAAGACGGCGACGCTCCTGCCGACCTCGGCGTTCTCGATGAGCAGGAATTCGCTCATGCCGCCGTACTTCCCGCCGCAGCCGATGATGCCGGTGGGGGCGTCCTGCGGGTTGACGACCACCCGGTCGCCGATGTTCAGGCCCTCCACCTCGGAGCCGAGCTCCACGACCTCACCGGCCGGCTCGTGGCCGAGCGCCACCGGGACCGTCTCGCCGCCCAGATGGGCGCGGGCGGGCATACCGCCCATGTGGAGGAACGTGACGTCGGTGCCGCAGATGCCGCAGGCGCGGATCCGGACCAGGACGTCCTTGGGGCCGGGCACGGGCCGCTCGACGTCGACGACCTCGATCTTGTCGACGCCACCGGTCTGGACGGACTTCATCGTGCTCATGGGGAGAACCTCTCTCAGGTGTCGCTGGTTCGCTTGTCGCTTGTCGCTCATCGGTTATCGGTTATCGGGCATCGGCCGTGCACAGCGGTGGTCACACGCCGAGGCGCTCCAGGACGGCGTCCGCCATGCCCTGTTCGCCGCGTTCGTCGGGGTGGACGGCGGCGGCCGGGGCCGGCGGCACGAGCGGCTCGACCCGGCGCACCCGGCGGCCGGCGCAGGCGTCCCGCCCGACCGAGGGCGTGTGCGTGTCCACACAGCCCGCGGTGAGCCCCGTCTCGGCGCCGCAGCCGGCGGTGTGCGGGGGCAGGACCGCCGGGTGGCCGACGACGTGGACTCGGGCCTTCGGTGCGCCGCCGGACCTCGGCCGGAGCCGTCGCCGGCCGCGCGTCCGCCGCGTCGATCCGCTGCCGTATCCCGTCGGTGCCCTCGGAGACGTACCGGGCACGACAGAGCGCCTCGCTTCCCGGGCCGGCCCGCAGGGCCTGTTGCGAAAGTCCCTCCCCCAAAGGGGGTACCCCCAGCCCGGCGACGCCTGGCACGGCCTCCCGCCGCGCCGGGCGAAGCCCCAGGTGCAAGACCGGTCCGGCCGGTGAGCGCGGACAGCTGTGCGGGGTTGGTGCCGCGGTCCGTGGACTGCGGCGCGGTCAGGTCCGCCAGGGTCGCGCCGCTGCAGCTGACGTCACGGAAGTCGGCCGCGGGGGCCGGGTGGTTGCGGTCGGAGCGGTCGCAGCCGATGGGGGTGCCGGTGCGGTCCGGGATCTCGGGGCGCGCGGTGCGGGAGTCGCCCAGCGCCCCGTACGGGCCGCGCGGCGGTGGGGGGTCGGCCGGGGCGTCGTGCCGGCCGGCCACGATCGCGGTGGTGAGCACGCCGCAGGCGAGCGCCCCGGCCGGCGCGGCGCGTACGGGGGTCTTCATACGGAGGTCTCCAGGGGAGGGGGGTCGGTCGGTCGTCCCGGGGGATCCACGCCGGAGGTGGTGTCCCCGGGCCCGGGGCCGACAGGGGGGAGCGCGTCGGCGGCCGGGCCCGGGGCGTGGGCCGCTCCCCGTCCCCACGGGTGCGGCGCCGGGGAGCCGCCTCCGCTCAAGGCGGCTCCGGTCCGGGTTGCTTGAGTTAGGCAAACACATGTGGATTACTTGAGTCAAGCAAACTTGAAGATTTACTTGAGTTAGGCAAGCAGAAAGGTAGGGTGAGACCCATGTCCCCCTCACCGCCCGCCGTGCCGGTCGCCTCGCCCGCAGTGGTCGAGATCGAACGGTCCCTCACGCGCGTCGCCTATCTGAGCGTCCGCGCACGTCGGCACGACCGGCTGGTCGCCATGGCGGGCGTACCGCTGGACCGGGCCGCCGTCGCGATGCTGCGCCGGATCGCCGAGCACGATCCGCTGCGCCCGGGGGAGCTGGCCCAGGTGCTCGCCGTCCAGGCCTCGCACGTCACCCGTCAGGTGCAGCGGCTCCAGCAGGCCGGATACGTCACCCGGGTCCCCGACCCCGAGGACCCCCGCGCCCGCCGGATCCGCCTCACCGCCCTCGGTGAGGACGCCGTGGCCCGGCTGGGGGAGGCGGGCGCCCGCGGCATGCAGATGGTCCTCGCCGACTGGTCACCGACAGAACTGAGACTGCTCGCCCGACTGGTGCGCCGTATGGCGGATGTCCTGCTGTCGGAGAAGGCCGTATCCGACAGTCCCGCTGCCTCTGGGGATCCCGCCGGGGTCGCCGACCCCGCTGCGGTCGCCTGCCCCGCCACGTCCACCACCTCCACCACGCCCCCAGGGGAAAGGCCCGGTTCCTGATGCGTGCACCCCGACAGTCCCGGCGTGACGATCGTCGGGTCAGCGGTCTGCGGTATTCCGGCGGTCCCGCCGAACCGCCCGGGCCGTTATCCCGTCCCGGACTCTCGCGTACGGTCTCGCCCATGGCCGCCGACCCGCCCGTGAAACCCTCGCTCGCCCGGGGGGCCGGGCAGTATGTGCTGATCCTCGCCGGTGAACCCGACACCGCCGAACTGCTCGCCACCACGCTGGAGTTGGCCGGCTACCGGATCGGCCTCACGGGCACCGCCGCCGACGCGCTGGCCCGGCTCGACGCGGACCGCTTCGATCTGCTGGTCGTCGACACCACCCTGCCCGATCTGCCCGGCATCGCCCGCGCGGGCCGCCCGGTGATCGCCCACCGGCCACCGGTCCTCTATCTCACCCCGTACGACTCCCTCGGCAGTCTGCTGCCCGAACTCGGCCTGGGGGAGAAGGACTACGTCACCAAGCCGTTCAGAGTGGCCGAGGTGCTGGCCCGGATGCAGGTCCTGCTGCGCGGCACCGCCGCCCCCGGCCGCCCCGGCCACTCCCCGTGCTACGACGACCTCGTCCTGGACGACACCCTCTGCCGGGCCTGGCGCGGCACCCGCGCCCTCGACCTCACCCCCGCCGAGTACCGCCTGCTCCGTCACCTCCTCGTCAACGCGCACCGGGTGCTCTCGAAGGAGCAGATCAGCCGGTACGTCTGGGGCGACTTCCGCGGCGACAACGCGATCGAGCAACTCCTCTCCCGGCTGCGGCGCAAGGTGGACCGGGACATGCCGCCGCTGATCCACACCCGCAGGGGTTTCGGCTACTGGCTGGGGAGGTCGGACGTCGAGGACTGACGGACCGTCGGGCGGCGGGTGGGCCGCCCTCAACTCGCCATGTGATCCAGGTCACGTCAGGTTTCTGTCAGGGAACTGACCGCAAGCCGTCAGCCCCCTCTGTTTGCCTGGGCCCATCGAGGACTCGACCCCCTTCCCTCCCCCAGTTCGACCCGGCGTTCCGGCCCGGCCGGAAGCCCCCCCCACCACCGAGGAGAGCCATGGCCGACACGCTGACCGGGCCGGTGCCCGGAGCCCCGGACGCGGTCCCCGAGTTCCCGATGCCGAGGGCGGCCCGCTGTCCCTTCGACCCGCCGCCCGCCCTGCGGGAGCTCCAGGAGCGGGCGCCGCTGTCCAAGGTGCGGCTCTGGGACGGCACCGAGCCCTGGCTCGTCACCCGCTACGCCGACCAGCGGGCGCTGCTGGGCGACCCCCGGGTCAGCGCGGACACCGACAGCCCCGGCTACCCGACCAAGGCCAGCCCCGAGGGCGGTGAGGGCAAGCTCGGCTTCATCATGATGGACGACCCCGAGCACGCTCGGCTGCGCCGGATGGTGACGGCGCCGTTCGCCATCAAGAAGGTCGAGGCCATGCGCCCGGCGGTGCAGCGGATCGTGGACGACCTGGTCGACAAGCTGCTGGCCGGCCCGAAACCGGTGGACCTGGTGGAGGAGTTCGCGCTGCCGATCCCCTCGCTGGTGATCTGCGAACTGCTCGGCGTGCCCTACGACGACCACGCCTTCTTCCAGGACAACACCAAGACGATGGTCCACCGGGACGCGACGCCCGAGCAGCGCGGGGTGGCCGGCCGCGAGATCGCCGCGTACCTCGGCGGACTCATCGGCAAGCGGCTCGCCGAACCCTGCGACGACCTGCTGTCGAGCATCGCCGGCCGGGTCGCGGCCGGCGAGATCGACCACCAGCAGGCCATGGAGATGGCGCTGCTCCTGCTCTTCGCCGGCCACGAGACCACCGCGAACATGATCGCGCTCGGCACCCTGGCCCTGCTCCAGCACCCCGACCAGCTGGCCCTGCTGCGCGAGACCGACGATCCCAAGCTGGTCGCCTCCGCCGTCGAGGAGCTGCTGCGCTATCTGCACATCACCCACCTCGGCCGGCGCCGCGCGGTCCTCGAGGACATCGAGATCGGCGGCCGGGTCATCAAGGCCGGCGAAGGCGTGATCATGGTCAATGAGATCGGCAACCGCGACCCCGAGGTCTTCGCGGACCCCGACCGGCTCGACATCACCCGGGACGCGCGCCGCCATGTCGCCTTCGGTTTCGGCGTCCACCAGTGCCTCGGCCAGCCGCTCGCCCGGATGGAGCTCCAGGTCGTCTACGGCACCCTCTACCGGCGCATCCCGACCCTGAAGCTGGTCGGCTCGCTCGACGACGTCCGCTTCAAGCACGACGCCTTCATCTACGGCGTCCACTCCCTGCCCGTGACCTGGTGACGGTTCCCCGTCCCGCACAGCACGACCGCAGTCGCACACGGAACGCGAAGAACAGAAAGAACAAGGGGAATCCCATGACCTCCCACAAGGTGGAGCTGGAAGCCGACAAGTGCGTCGCCTCGGGACAGTGCGTGGTCGCCGCCATGCAGGTCTTCGACCAGGACGACGACGGCATCGCGATCCTGCTGGAGGAGTCGCCCGGGCCCGAGCTCCTCGACGACGTCCGCGAGGCCGTCGCCGTCTGCCCGGCCGCCGCGATCCGCCTGGTCGAGCAGTGAACCGGATCGTGGTCGTCGGGGCCTCGGCCGCCGGACTCGCGGCGGTCGAGACCCTCCGCCGCGAGGGGTACGACGGCATCCTCACCCTCGTCGGCGACGAGGCGCACCTGCCGTACGACCGCCCGCCGCTGTCCAAGCAGCTCCTCGCCTCCGAATGGGAGGAGGACCGCCTCGCCCTGCGCCGCCCCGAGGACCTCGCCGCCCTCGGCCTGGACCTGCGGCTCGGCACCGCCGCCCACGGCCTGGACGTGGTGGAGCGCCGGGTGCGGCTGGCCGACGGCACCGCGTTGCCGTACGACGGACTGATCGTCGCCACCGGTGTACGGCCGCGGCGACTGCCCGGCGAGGGGGCGCATGTGCTGCGCACCCTGGAGGACGCCCTCACCCTGCGGGAACGGCTGGAGCCGGGCTGCCGGCTGGTCGTCGTCGGCGCCGGTTTCCTCGGCGCGGAGGCGGCGGCCGTCGCCTGGCGGCTGGGCGCCCTCGTCACCCTGCTGGAACCGGCGGCGGTGCCCCTGGCCCACGCCGTAGGCGAGGACGTCGGACGCGTGCTGTCCCAGGCCCATCGCGACCGGGGCGTCGACCTGCGCTGCGGGGTGACCGTCACCGAGGTGACCGAGGACGGCGTCCGGCTCGCGGACGGCGCGGTCGTCGACGCCGACGAGGTGCTCGTGGCGGTCGGCTCGCTGCCCAACACCGACTGGCTGGCGGGCAGCGGACTGCCGGTCGGCGACGGTGTCGTGTGCGACGAGTACCTGGAGGCCGCCCGGGGTGTGTACGCCGCCGGGGACGTGGCCCGCTGGTACAACCCGCTGTTCGGCACGGCGATGCGGATCGAGCATCGTACCAACGCGGCTGAGCAGGGCATGGCCGCCGCGCGCAATCTGCTCGCCGCCCCGGAGGCCCGCAAGCCGTTCGCGCCGGTGCCGTACTTCTGGTCGGACCAGTACGACATGAAGATCCAGGCCCATGGCTTCCTGCGCGGCCACGACGAGGTGGCCGTGGTCGAGGGCGACCTCGCCGCAGGCCGGTTCGTGGCCGCGTACCGCACCGGCGACCGGGTGAGCGGGGCCCTCGCGGTCGGCATGCCGCCGAAGGCGATCCGGCCGTGGCGCCAGGCGATCGCGACGGGAGCGGCCTGGGGCGAGAGCGTCCGCGTCCCGGCGTAGGGAGCCGGCGTAAGAGTGACGAGCGGGGCCCCGGCGGGCGGTGCGAGCCTGCCGGGGCCCTTACGCTTGCCCCGGCATCGTCCTTCAGAAGGAGATGTGCGTCAACGCACGCAGTAACTTACTTGAGTTACGCAACAAGATGGTAAAGTGGGTCGCATGTCCACCGAACCGCTCCCCCTGCCCGCAGTGGCCACCCCGGAAGTGACCGAGATCGAGCGCGCGCTCACCCGGATCACCTATCTGAGCACCCGTGCCCGCCAGCACGACCGGCTGATGGCGCTGGCCGGCGTCCCCCTGGACCGGGCCGCCGTGGCGCTGCTGCGCCAGGTCGCCGACTCCGAGCCGCTGCGCCCCGGGGAGCTGGCCCAGCGCCTGGGCGTGGAGGCCTCCCATGTGACCCGCACGGTGCAGCAGCTGCAGAAGTCCGGCTATGTCACCCGGGTCCCCGACCCCGACGACGGCCGGGCCCAGCGGATCCAGCTCACCGACGCCGGCCGCGAGGCCATCGACCGGGTCCGGGACGCGGGCGCCCGCGGAATGCAGCTCGCCCTGGCCGACTGGTCCCCCGAGGAGCTCGGCCAGCTCGCCACGCTCTTCCACCGCATGGTCGACGACTTCCTCTCCTACGCCATCGACGAGGAGAACGAGCAGCCGACACTCAGCGCCTGACCCGCTCCGGGCCGGCCGCGGGGGCGGCGGCCCCGCCCGGCTCCGGCAGCCCCCGCAGCAGCAGCCAGGCCACCACCGGCGGGAGCAGCAGGGGGACCAGGCCGGTCCGCAGGCTCGTGGCGTCCGCGAGCGCCCCGAGGGCCGGAGCGGCGAGCCCTCCGACGCTCACCGTCAGCCCCAGGGTGACGCCGCTCGCCGTGCCCATGTGCCGGGGCAGACAGTCCTGGCCCAGGGTCACATGCAGCGAGAACGGCACGTACAGCCCGGCCGAGGCGAGCGCCACGCACCCGTACAGCGCGGGCCCCGGCACCAGCAGCACCCCCGCGACGGCGATCAGGGTCACCCCGTACGAGCCGCGCACCACCGGGAGCCGGCCGTACCGCTCGGCCAGCCTGCTCCCGGCCAGCGTCCCCACCGCGCCGCCCGCGTAGAGCACGCACAGCGCGACCGTGCCGGCCGCCGCACCGCCCCCGGTGCGCTCCCGCACGTACAGCGCGACGAACGTGCTCAGCCCGACGAAGACCACCGAGCGGCACAGCACGGCACCCGACAGCCGCAGGAACGCCGGCCAGTCGTCCCGGCCCGCCGCCTCGGTCCCGCCGGCCCCCGCGGCCCGGGCGCCCGTCGAGCGCACCGCAGCCGCGCACAGCACCACCCCCACCACGGCGGGCACGGCCAGCAGGGGAGTCGCCCGCAGTCCCCAGGTCGCCACCACGCCCGACACGAGCAGCGGGGCGCACGCGAAGCCGACGTTCCCGCCGAGCGCGAACCAGCCCATCGCCGTATGGCTGCCGCCCGACACGGCCCGCGCGGCCCGTGCCGCCTCCGGGTGGTAGGCCGCCACGCCCACCCCGGACACCGCGACCAGCGCCAGCGTGAGCGCGTACGAGCCGCCGGTCCCGCTCAGCGCCACGCCGGTCCCGGCCGCCGCCGCGCTCAGCGGCAGCAGCCGGGGCAGCGCCCGCCGGTCGGTGAGCAGCCCGAACAGCGGCTGGGCCACCGACGACAGCAGCGAGGCCGCGAGGACCACGCCCGAGGCGGCGGCATAGGACCAGGCGCGCTCGGCGACGAAGAAGGGGACCAGGGCGGCCACGGCCCCCTGGTACACGTCCACGCACGCATGGCCCAGGGACATCAGGGTGAGAGGCCGGTTCACCGGCGGTCGCTTCGGCACACCGCGATCCTCGCGACCTCCGCCCCTGTCGCGCTTCCGATAATCTGCCCGACTGTGTCGAACATCCGCCACACCGCCCCCGGTGAGGGCCACGCCCCGGCCGCCGTCCGCCACGCCGCCACCGCCCCGACCCGGGCCAGGGTCCTGGCCCCCGGTGAGCGCATCGACGCGCACCGCCACGACGACCACCAGATCGTCTACGCCGGTTCCGGCGTCCTCGCCGTCACCACCGACGCCGGCACCTGGTTCGCGCCCGGCACCCGCGCCCTGTGGGTGCCCGCGGGCACCGCGCACGCCCACCGGGCCTACGGCCATCTCGACCTGCACCTGGTCGGGCTGCCCGCCGAGGACAACCCGCTCGGCCTCGACACCCCCGCCGTCCTGGCCGTCAGCCCCCTCCTGCGGGAACTGATCCGCGCCTACACCGCCGACCCCGAGGACACGAGCCCCGAGCGGGCCCGGCTCCTGCCCGTCCTCCGTGACCAGCTGCGCGTCTCCCCGCAGCAGCCGATGCGTCTGCCCACCCCCGCCGACCCCCGGCTCGCCGCGGTCTGCGCGCTCGTCCACGCCGACCCGGCCGACCAGCGCACCCTCGCCGCGCTCGGCGCCGCCACCGGCACCGGGGAGCGCACGCTCAGCCGCCTCTTCCGCCGCGAGTTCGGCATGACCTTCCCCCAGTGGCGCACCCAGTCCCGGCTCTACCACGCCCTGCGGCTGCTCGCCGACGGCACCCCCGTCACCACGGTCGCCCTGCGCTGCGGCTGGTCCTCCGCCAGCGCCTTCATCGACGTCTTCCGCCGCTCCTTCGGCCATACACCGGGCCGCTACGGCCGCGAGGACTGACCGGGGCGCCATCGGCACCGGCGGGCAAGGGAGTTGCTGCTCCCGTACGGTCGTACCCCCGCCTCCGGAGCCTCGACTACCGTCCAGTAATGTCGGCTGCCAGGACTTCAGAGGAGGAACCTTGTCCCGGTCCGGACGCTCACCCCTGCTGCTGGCCGGCCTGCTGGCCACCGCGGGCGTGGCGCACTTCGCCGCCCCCCGCTCCTTCGACGCGACGATCCCGCGCGCCCTGCCGGGCTCGCCCAGGGCCTGGACGTACGGCAGCGGCGCCGCCGAGCTCGCGCTGGCGGCCGGACTGGCGCTGCCCCGGACCCGCAGGGCGGCCGCCCTGGCCAGTGCCGCGTTCTTCGTCGGCGTCTTCCCCGCCAACGTCAAGATGGCGCTGGACTGGCGCGACCGTCCCACCCCCCTCAAGGCCGCCGCGTTCGGTCGGCTGCCCCTGCAGGTGCCCCTCGTGCTGTGGGCCCGCAGCGTCGCGAACGGCACGGAAGGACGGTCATGACGAAGACGCTGGAGACCGGCGACAAGGTCGAGGACTTCTCGCTCCCCGACGAGACCGGCACGCCGCGCAGCCTCACGGAACTGCTCGCCGACGGCCCCGTCGTCCTCTTCTTCTACCCCGCCGCCCTCAGCCCCGGCTGCACCGCCGAGGCCTGCCACTTCCGCGACCTCGCCGCCGAGTTCGCCGCCGTGGGCGCCCGGCCGATCGGCATCAGCGGGGACTCCGTCGACCGCCAGCAGGAGTTCGCCGGCCGCCACACCCTCGGCATGACCCTGCTCTCCGACACCGACGGCAGCGTGCGGGAACGGTTCGGCGTGAAGCGGGGCGTCTCCCTGATGCCCACCAAGCGGGCCACCTTCGTCATCGCCCAGGACCGCACCGTCCTGGAGGTCGTCCGCAGCGAACTGCGCATGAACACCCATGCCGACCGCGCCCTGGACGCCCTGCGCGCCCACCGCGCCTGACCGGCCCCGCGCGGAACCCTCCGCTCCACGACCGGCCCCGCGCGGTTGATGCACCCGGGCAAAGGGACCATTCTGGACGACATGGAGCATGTCGTCGCTGCGGCGGTCATCGATGCCCGGGGCGTCGTGACGGGCTGGAGCGAGGGTGCCCGCCTGCTGACGGGCCATCCGGCCGAGGAGGCCGTGGGGCGGGCGGCGACCGACCTGCTCGCCGAGGAGCTCCCCCGGCTTCCGGCGCCGGGGTGGACGCGGCCCGTCGTCGTACGCCACCGCGACGGCCACCCCGTCGCCCTCACCGTCACCGCCTGCCCGGTCCTCGGCCCCGACGGGGAGCCGGTCGGCTGGACCCTCACGGCCGTCCGGCCCTCGGCCCTGGAACCGACCGTCGCGGGACGGGCCTTCCAGCAGGCGTCCATGTCGATGTCCGTCTTCGACCCCGACCAGCACTATCTGCGGCTGAACGAGGTCGCCTGCAAGGTCATGGGCGTGCCCGAGGACGTCCTGCTCGGCCGCCACTTCCCCGACACCGTCGCCGAGGCCGAGCACAGCCGCGGCTTCAACTGGCACCTCCGGCAGGTCGCCGAGACCGGCCGTCCGCTCCGCTACGAGAGCTGGACCGGCGCCCCCTCCCTCAACCGGGAGCACGCGTGGACCACCGAGATGTGGCCGGTGCGCGAGCCCTCCGGAGAGGTCGTCGGGGTCGCCCTGGCCGCGTTCGACAGCACCGAGCAGTACCTGGCCCGCCAGCGGCTGGCCCTGCTGAACGAGGCGGCGGCCTCCATCGGCACCACCCTCGACGTGGTGCGCACCACCGAGGAGGTGGTCGATCTCCTCGTCCCGCGGTTCGCCGACTTCGTCAGCGTCGACCTGCTGGACTGGGTCCTCGGCGCCGACGAACCGCCGCCCGTCCCGGACGGCGAGGTCGTGCTGCGCCGCGTCGCGCACGGTTCCGCCCGCGAAGGCACCCCAGAGGCCGCGGTCCGGCTCGGCGAGACCGACGTGCATCCGCCCTTCAGCCCGCCCGCGCGCGCCCTGCGGGAGGGGCGCGCCGTCCGCATCCAGGCGGGCGAGCCCGACTTCATGCGCTGGCTCGTCGAACGCAACACGCGCGCTCCCGAGGGCCGCCGCTTCCGCACCGGGGTCCACTCGGTGATCTCGGTGCCGCTGCGCGCCCGGGGCACCACCCTGGGCGTCCTGGTCGGCGTCCGCATCGCCCACCCCGACGACTACGAGGACGACGACGCCGTCTTCGCCGAGGAGCTCGCCAGCCGGGCCGCCGTCTGCATCGACAACGCCCGCCGCTTCGCCCGCGAACGCAGCACCGCGCTCGCCCTCCAGCACAGCCTGCTGCCGCGCGGACTGCCCGGACAGGCCGCCGTCGAGGTCGCCCACCGCTATCTGCCCAGCGGCTCCACGGCCGGCATCGGCGGCGACTGGTTCGATGTGATCCCGCTCTCCGGCAGCCGGGTCGCCCTGGTCGTCGGGGACGTGGTCGGGCACGGCATCCCGTCCTCGGCCACCATGGGCCGGCTCTGCATGGCCGTCCGCACCCTCGCCGACGTGGACCTGCCGCCCGACGAACTGCTCACCCACCTCGACGACCTCGTCACCCATCTGGCGGGCTACCAGGAGGGCGGCGACGGCGAGGAGGTCGCCGAACTCGGCGCCACCTGCCTGTACGCCGTCTACGACCCCGTCAGCCGCCGCCTCGCCCTCGCCGCAGCCGGCCATCCCTCGCCGGCCGTCCTGCTGCCCGACGGCCGCGCCGAGCTGGTCCGGATGACCCCCGGCCCGCCGCTCGGGGTAGGCGGGCTGCCCTTCGAGGCGGTCGAGCTGGAGCTGCCCGAGGGCGCGGTCGTCGCCCTCTACACCGACGGCCTGATCGAGGACCGGGACCGGGACGTCGACCGTGCCACCAGTGAGCTGTGCAGCGCCCTCACCGCACCGGCCGCCACCCTCGACGCCCTGTGCGACACCGTGCTCAAGGCCGTCCTGCCGGAGGAGCCCGGCGACGACGTGGCCCTGCTGCTGGCCCGCACCCGCGCCCTCGGCGCCGACCGGGTCGCCACCTGGGACGTGCAGCCCGACCCCGCCCATGTCGCCGCCACCCGGCAGGCCGCCACCGAGCAACTCGCCGCCTGGGGGCTGGAGGAGACCGCGTTCGTCACCGAACTCGTCGTCAGCGAACTGGTCACCAACGCCATCCGCTACGGCGAACCCCCCATCCAGCTCCGGCTGATCCGCGACCGCAGCCTCATCTGCGAGGTCTCCGACGGCAGTTCCACCTCCCCGCACCTGCGCCGCGCCCACGCCTTCGACGAGGGCGGGCGCGGCCTGCTGCTGGTCGCACAGCTCACCCAGCGCTGGGGCAGCCGGCAGACGGACCGGGGCAAGACGATCTGGGCGGAACAGAGCCTCGACCCGCAGTGACCCCCAGCACGCCTTCGCAACGCAACGCCTCGGCCGCCGCTGTCCCGGTTTTGAACCTCAGAACTCCTCGTGGGTCTCCGGATCGCCGCCCAGCCGCTCATGGACCCGGTCCGCGATCGCGCTCATCTGGGCGGGACCGAGGTCGAAACCGAAGACGTCCAGGTTGGCGCCCTGACGGCCGGGATCGGCGGACTTCGGGATGGGGACCGCGCCGAGCTGGACGTGCCAGCGCAGCACGACCTGCGCGGGGGTGACCCCGAGCGCCTCGGAGACCTGCACCACCGCGGGGTCCTGGAGCAGGGCCGAGCCCCGCCCCAGCGGGCTCCAGCTCTCCGTGACGATGCCCTTCGCCGCGTGGAAGGCGCGCAGCTCGTCCTGCGGGAAGAGGGGGTGCAGCTCGATCTGGTTCACCGACGGCAGGACACCCGTCTCCTTCGCCAGGCGCTCGATGTGCTCGGGCGTGAAGTTCGAGACGCCGATCGAACGGACCAGGCCCTGCTCGCGGAGCTCGATCATCGCCCGCCAGGAGTCGACGTACCGGCCGACCCGGGGGAGCGGCCAGTGGATCAGATAGAGGTCGACGTGGTCGAGGCCGAGGCGACGGCGGGACTCCTCGAAGGAGGCGAGGGTCTCCTCGTAACCGTGATGGCGGCCCGGGAGCTTGGTGGTGACCACGAGCTCCTCGCGCGCCACCCCGCCCCGCGCCACCCCGCGCCCGACCCCGCTCTCGTTGCGGTAGTTCGTCGCCGTGTCGATCAGCCGGTAGCCCCGCCCGAGCGCCCCGGCCACCGCCTCCTCCGCCTGCGCGTCGTCCATCGGCCAGGTCCCCAGACCGAGGGCCGGGAGTTTCGTACCGTCGTTGAGCGTGTACACCGGGATGTCGATCACCGTCTGCCCTTCCGCTGGAACGGGACTCGTCACTCCAGCCTCACGGATGAAGAGGTCACGATCAACCGGGCCCGCCTCCCGGGGCACTGTCGCCACGGCGGCGATTCACTGTCACGATCTTCGGCGAGGGTGTTCACGACGATCGGAGCGGGCATGACGACGGACTTCGACAGCCAGGCGACGGGGGCGGCCGGGGTCGAGGTGAAACCGGTCGCCGGGCACATCGGCGCCGAGATCGAGGGCGTGGACCTGGCCGCCGGCCTGGACGATGCCCAGGTCGCCGTGATCCGGGCGGCCGTGCTGCGCTGGAAGGTGGTGTTCTTCCGCGGACAGCGCCTCGACCACGCCGGACACGTGGCGTTCGCGCGACGGTTCGGCGAGCCCGTCGTGCTGCGCAAGCGGGGCGGCGCCTCGCCGGCGGACTTCCCGGAGATCGAGACCACCGCCGACCGGCTCGAACTGGGGGGCAGGTTCGGCATGGAGCACGACGAATGGCTCCAGCGCCGGCGGCACACCCTGCTGCGCGGCTGGCACTGCGACCACGGCGCCCGGATCGACCCGCCCGCCGCGACGATCCTGCGCGCCGAGACGGTCCCGCCCTACGGCGGCGACACCACCTGGTCGAACCTGGCCGCCGCGTACGCCGGACTGTCCGCGCCCGTACGGCAGTTCGTGGACGGCCTCAGGGCCGAGCACCGCCTCGGCGTCGGCTACCAGCCGCGGCCCGGTGAGGACGCCTACGTCCGCCATCTGCTCGACCACCAGGTCGCCGCCCTGCACCCGCTGGTCCGCGTCCACCCGGAGACCGGGGAGCGGATCCTGTACGTCAACGGCTACTACGTCGAGCAGATCGCCGACGTCTCCCGGGCCGAGAGCCGCGCCCTCCTCGATCTGCTGCTGGAACAGGCGGTGCGCCCCGAGTACACCGTCCGCTTCCGCTGGGAGCCCGGCAGCGTGGCCTTCTGGGACAACCGGGCCACCATCCACCTCGCCCCGTCCGACAACGCCCACCTGGGCTTCCCCCGCACCATGCACCGCGTGATGCTCACCGGCGACATCCCGGTCGGGGTGGACGGCAGGCCCTCGGAGCCGATCACGGGCACAGAACCGGGCCGCTGGTGAGGCTCGATCCGGGCCGCTGAAACAGGAGGGAGCCGGCACAGCGCAACGGCCGCCCGCTCGTGACCCGGCCGCCGCACATCCCGTGGAGAGGCCCGCGCCCCGGTCCGGAACACCGCCCTCCCGTCCGGGGTCCGCGACGGTCAGCCGGTCGCCGTCGGGTGCCACCCCAGCGCCGGGCCCAGCTTCGTCGCCGTGTCGGTGAGGATCTGTACGTAGTCCTCGTGCTCGAAGGTGAAGGGCAGCGCGAAGGCCACCTCGTCGATCTCGCGGAACGCGGCGTGCGCGTGGAGCCGCTCGGCGATCTCCTCGGAGGTGCCGACCAGGTCCGGTGCGAACAGCAGCCGTGCCGGACCCTGCGGGGACCGGGTGCGGGGCAGCCGCTTCGCCGCGAACTCCTCGTACCTGGCGCGCTGTTCGGGCGAGGCGGAGTCGGTGGGGATGACCACGAGCCCCTGGGAGACGCGGGCGGCCTCACCGTCGGGGTGCGCGGCGCGGAAGGCCTGCACGTGGGAGAGCTGGATCTCGGCGAAGTCCCGTGTGTCGTCCGGGCCTTCGGCCTTGACGACGCTGCTGGTGAGGAAGTTCATGCCGTGTTCCCCGGCCCACCGGGCCGAGCTCACGCTGCCGCCGCCGTACCACAGCCGCCGCCCGAGGCCGGGGGAGTGCGGCTGCACCCGGTCGGAGAACACCTCGAAGCCCTCGACCCCGCTGAAGTCGCTCGCGGACTTGCCCCGCACGAGGTCCAGCAGCCGCCGCACCCGCTCGTAGCCGAAGTCCTCGGCGTCGGCCGTGTCCGGGTACAGGGCGTCCTTGACCTGGTCGTAGTGCATCGGCGGGCCGACGCTCACCCCCGGGTTGAGCCGGCCGCCGGACAGGACGTCGACCGTGGCCAGGTCCTCGGCCAGCCGCAGCGGGTTCTCCCAGCCCAGCGGGATCACCGCGGTGCCGAGCTCGATCCGGCGGGTGCGCTGCGAGGCGGCCGCCAGGACGGCGACGGGGGAGGAGATGCCGTACTGCAGATGGCGGTGGCGCACCCACGCGCTGTCGAAGCCGAGCCGCTCGCCCAGCTCGATGATCTCCAGCGTGGTCTCGTGCCCGCGGCGCGGGTCGTCCCCGTCGAACAGCCCGATGGTGAGGAATCCCAGCTTGCGCAACGGGCGTGAGGCGGGCGGCACGGGCTCCTCCAACGGTCGTACAGCGGTTCTCCCCCGATTGTGACAGCCGAACATTGCGGGCGTGTGATCAGATCGCGAGCGGGATGACCACCTCGTCCTCGACCGGGGGGTTCAGCTCCTGGGCGCGGTTGCCGGTGGCCGCGTGACAGCGGAGACGGATCGACTCCGGGGTGACGTCCAGGCGCAGGAAACACTTGAAGAAGGGCGGGCTGTACGTCGCGGAGCTCGGGGAGAACAGCTGCGTGTAGATCTTGCGCACCGGGAGGCGCAGGCGCCGCCGGCGTTCCGGACGGCTGCCGGTGCCCAGCAGACCGGCGATCAGCCGGATCCGGCGGGTGACCCGGACCTCCGGCCCGGGGGTGCGGGTGGCCGGGATGCCGAGCCGTTCGGCGACGACGGCCTGGGCCTCGGCCTCGCTGAGGGCGAAGAGGCGGCGCAGCCGCAGCCGGCGGCCGTAGAGCCTGCTGTAGAAGGCGAGGGAGTCGCCGCGCAGCGGGTAGCAGCGGAAGTCCCGCTCGGTGACCCCGGCGATCGAGACCCGGGGAATGGTGTGCGTGGCGTGCATGAAGGCCCCGCCGCCGCCCGACACGACGTACTGCAGGGTGCGGCCGTCCGCCAACCGCACCGGATAGCGCTGGTAGTTGTGGATGTCGCCGCCGATCGCGGCCACATAGTGGTGCTCCGGCGCGCGCACGATCTCGTCGACCGTCCCCCCGCCCTCGATGGGGCAGGGGTGGTGCTCTCCGTCGACGTACAGCGGCGAGCCGGTGACGAGTATCTTCGGGCGGGGCCCCCGGGACACCTCGCGCAGCCACGCGCCCTGTGCGGCGTCGAGGGTGCCCAGCAGACCGGTGTCTATGCCGATGATCCGCACCGGCCCGGCGTCGATCGCCCAGTACGGCCCGGGCTGTACGGCCTGTTGGTCCGCCGCCGACCGTGACTTGCGGGCTTCGTCGAGGTGCCGGCCGTCGTGCGGGCGCGGCCGGTGCCACAGCAGCGAGCGCAGCCAGGCGCCGGTGAGCGGGCGGGCCGCGGGTTCGGCGGGCAGCGGCGGGGCGTCGTCGCAGAAGACGCGCATGAACCCGCCGAGGTCCTCGTACCAGTCGTGGTTCCCCGGTATCGCGTAGATGGGCGCGCGGTAGTCCCGGTACGGGCGGAAGAACTTGGTGCCGTAGTCGTCCGCGCTGCCGACCGGGTAGATGACGTCGCTGGCGAGGACGGTGAAGGCGGTGCCCTGACTCACCTTCAGGAATCCCGGCACGACGGCGTACTGGGGATCGTCGCCCTCTCCGGTGTCGCCGATGACCATGAAGGAGAAGCGGTCCGGGTCCGCGCGTCGGATCACCTTGTCGGCGGGTGCCCCGGCGGCCTGCCGCTGCTCCACCCACCGGTCCCGGGTACGGCCCGTGGGGTCCCCGAACCAGGAGGCCAGCACCCCGTTGCGGGCGGCCCACAGCATCCGTGGATCGAGCCAGGAGATCTTCTCGACCCGGCCGGGCATCAGCGTCCGGTACGCGCCGGGTTCCGCCTCGCCCCAGCCGGCGCCCGCGGCGGTATCACGTGAGGAGTCAGACACGGGGTGCACCGTAGCAATGATCGACGCGCGCCTCTCAACCGCCGCTCCACGACCGGCTGACCTGCCTCTTGGCGGTCTCGGTCCGCTCCTTCGGCGCGAGCCGGTTCCACTCCCCGTCGCCGAGCACCAGCAGCGGGTCGAACATCACCACCACACCCGCGAGGAGCAGGAAGATCACCGGCCCGATCAGCATCGGCAGCAGCAGCGAGGTGGGGGAGTCGCCGGCCCACGACGACGTGGTGCCGTGCACATGGACGCCGACCGCGGCCATCGCCGTGTAGTGCATCCCGGACACCGCGAGGCCCATCAGCAGGCTGGCGCCCAGACTCGTCAGAAGGCCGCGGACCGTGACGGCCGCCCACAGCGCGGCGGTGGCCGCGACGACCGCGATCAGCACCGAGAGGGCGACCAGGAGCGGGTCGTAGGCGATGCGGCCGTTGAACCGCATCGCCGCCATGCCCAGGTAGTGCATCGCGGCGACACCGAGACCGGTGAGGGCACCCGCGAGCGGCAGCGCGCCGCGGCCCGCTCCCCGGCGGCCGACGAGGAACACGCCGACACCGACCACGGCCACCGCGACCACGAGGCTGAGCACGGTCAGTCCGACGTCGTAGCCGATCCGGGTCTCCTTCACCCGGAAGCCGATCATCGCGATGAAGTGCATGGTCCAGATGCCGCAGCCGATCGACGCGGCCCCGAGCGCCAGCCAGCCCGCCCTGAAGGAGTCCTTGTCCATCAGCGACCGCACGATGCAGCGCAGCCCCAGGGCCCCTCCCAGGCACGCCATCAGATAGGCCGCCACCGGCGTCACGATGCCGTACCGGAAGCCGTCAATCGTGCCTTCCATCGCCAACTCCCCCCAGAGTCACGCATGTTCGTGGAGGATTGTCTACGTGTAAGAGTGGGGTGAGGGCAAGCGGTTCCCGCGTGTCGCGCACGACGGACAGTGAAGACACAGCCTGCTCACAGACATGCCGGGGGGTGACGGTCCGCGTCGGGCCCGGCACCGAGGGATAACCCTCGAAGCGTCCTGCTCGGGCTGACATGTAACCGTCAACCCTGCCATCCTCCCTCCCAACTACCGCACACCAGCGGCACGTTGCCCCCACCTTGTTCCACGGTCCCGCACAACTCGGCTCGTCCCGGACAGCACACCCGTCTGCCCGGTCTGTCACCGGCCGTACCCCGCGGCCGCCGCAGTAGGAGAACGAGTGAGATCCAACCCCCGCAAGCGGACCGCGGTCGGAGCAGCCCTGCTCTCCACCGCCGCCCTTCTGGCCCTCGGCGTCCAGTCGGTTCCGGCAGCCGCGAAGCCCGCAGCCCCCCACCCCACCCCCCTGCGCAGCGGCGGCCTCGCCGCCGACGTCACGCCCGCCCAGCGCACCGCGCTCATCAAGGGCGCCCAGGCGAAGACGGAACAGACGACGGAGTCCCTGGGCCTGCCCGCCCAGACGAAGCTCATCGTCAAGGACGTCGTCAAGGACAACGACGGCACCGTGCACACGCGCTACGAGCGCACCTACGCCGGACTGCCCGTCCTCGGCGGCGACTTCGTCGTGCACACGGCCCCGGCCTCGCTGGCCGCCGGCACCGTGAGCACGACGTTCAACAACAACCGCCGCGCCATCTCGGTCAAGTCGACCAAGGCGACGTACAGCAAGGCCTCCGCCGAGACCAAGGCCCTGAAGCGGGCCGCGGCGCTCGACGCGACGGACCCCGCCACGCAGAGCGCCCGCAAGGTGATCTGGGCCGGCGAGGGCACGCCGAAGCTCGCCTGGGAGACGGTGGTCAGCGGTCTGCAGGACGACGGCACGCCGAGCCGCCTGCACGTCGTCACCGACGCCCTGACCGGAGCGAAGCTCTCCGAGTTCCAGGACATCAAGACCGGTACCGGCAACAGCCAGTACAGCGGCACCGTCACCATCGGCACCACGCTGTCCGGGTCGACGTACCAGCTGTACGACACCACGCGCGGCGGCCACAAGACGTACAGCCTCAACAACGGCACGTCGGGCACCGGCACCCTGATGACCGACACCGACGACGTGTGGGGCACCGGATCCGGCTCCAACACCCAGACCGCCGGTGTCGACGCCCACTACGGCGCGCAGGTCACCTGGGACTTCTACAAGAACACCTTCGGGCGCAGCGGCATCAAGAACGACGGCGTCGCCGCCTACTCGCGCGTCCACTACAGCACGGCGTACGTCAACGCCTTCTGGGACGACGACTGCTTCTGCATGACCTACGGCGACGGCTCCGGCAGCACCCACGCGCTGACCTCGCTCGACGTCGCCGGCCACGAGATGAGCCACGGTGTCACCTCCAACACCGCGGGCCTGAACTACTCGGGCGAGCCGGGCGGTCTGAACGAGGCGACCTCGGACATCTTCGGCACGGGTGTCGAGTTCTACGCGGCCAACTCCAACGACGTCGGTGACTACCTCATCGGCGAGGAGATCGACATCAACGGGGACGGCACCCCGCTGCGCTACATGGACGAACCCGACAAGGACGGCGGCTCCGCCGACAGCTGGTACTCCGGCGTCGGCAACCTCGACGTCCACTACTCCTCGGGCCCGGCGAACCACATGTTCTACCTGCTCTCCGAGGGCAGCGGCAGCAAGACCATCAACGGCGTCACCTACAACAGCCCGACCTCCGACGGCGTCGCCGTCGCCGGCATCGGCCGGGCCGCGGCGCTGCAGATCTGGTACAAGGCGCTGACGACGTACATGACGTCCAGCACCAACTACGCGGGCGCCCGCACCGCCGCCCTGAACGCCGCCACGGCGCTCTACGGCTCCAGCTCCACCCAGTACGCGGGCGTCGGCAACGCCTTCGCCGGCATCAACGTCGGCAGCCACATCACGGTCCCGTCGACCGGCGTCACGGTCACCAACCCGGGCAGCCAGTCCACGACCGTCGGCACCGCGGTCAGCCTGCAGATCTCGGCCAGCAGCACCAACAGCGGCACGCTGACCTACGCCGCGTCCGGTCTGCCCACCGGCCTGTCGATCAGCTCGACCGGTCTGATCTCGGGCACACCGACCACGGCCGGCTCCTACAGCACCACCGTCACGGTGACGGACTCCACCGGCGCCACCGGCACCGCGTCCTTCACCTGGACGATCAGCTCCTCGGGCGGCGGCTCCTGCACCTCGACCCAGCTGCTGGGCAACAACGGCTTCGAGTCCGGCAACACCACCTGGACGGCGTCGAGCGGTGTCATCACCAACTCGAGCAGCCAGGCGGCCCGCACCGGCTCGTACAAGGCGTGGCTCGACGGCTACGGCTCGACGCACACCGACACGCTGTCCCAGTCGGTGACGATCCCGAGCGGCTGCACCAACACCACGTTCACCTTCTACATCCACATCGACACGGCCGAGACCACCACCAGCACCCAGTACGACAAGCTGACGGTCACCGCCGGATCGACCACCCTGGCCACGTACTCGAACCTCAACGCGGCCTCCGGGTACGTCCAGAAGTCCTTCAGCCTCGGCTCCTACGCGGGCTCGACGGTGGCGCTGAAGTTCACCGGCGTCGAGGACTCCTCGCTCCAGACCAGCTTCGTCATCGACGACACCGCCGTGACGACCGGCTGATCCGCACCACCTGACCGACGTCCCGCACGCAGGCTCCCCCCGCGTGCGGGACGTCGTCGTGGACGAGGGACTCCTGCTGTCCCACGTCGTCGAAGGCGAACGTGTACGCCTTCCCGTCGGCCGTCCGAGCGTGGATCGCGCGGGCGTAGTGGTTGGTCACCGCGTCCTGGTGGAAGTTCGCCGCGGTGGTGTCCGGCTGGTCGGGGTCGATCAGGAGCGTCGACCGGTTGAAGCCGGCGCACAGCGTGCGCGAGATCGGCCCGCGCACGGCGTCGTTCGGGGCCACCAGCAGCTTGTGGCAGCCGAAGACACTGGCCGCGTCCGGCTTCCGGAAACCGGTGACGACCGCGCCGGAGGCGTCGGTGAAGTTCATGACCCCGCCCGAGACCCGGCCGTGGTACTTCGTGCCGGGCTGGTCGGCGAACGGCGTCACGGTCAGCGTCGTGGTCGTGTACTTCTGCCGGACGCGGTCGACGTAGTCGTCCATGACGGTCGCCGGAAGGGCGCCGGTCTCCACCCCGTACAGCGGCGAGAGCGCACGCAGGACCGTGTCGTCGGAGCGGGTCCGGATCAGGTTCGCCCAGCCGCCGGACCGACCGCGCAGGGCGTCGAGGACCCCGTTGTAGCCGCCCGCCTTGAGGTGCCCGGTGCTCACCGTGGCGCCGTCGGCGCGCTGCACACCGACCGCGTAGGGCGCGGAGAACATGTCGACCTGGGTGCTGTTCAGCCACAGGCCGGAGTCGTCGAGCGTGTACTCCGACCAGTTGAACAGGATGTCCCGGTTGGGGTCGCTCGGGTTCTGCACGGCCGGCTGCACCAGCCCGCCGGTGGTCAGCTGGAACACGAGCTTGCGGCCGTACGAGAAGTAGATCCGGCCGGAGAACCTGGGGATCCGGATGGTTGTCGACCGCCCGGCCGCAGGGCCGGGGATCGAGGCGTCCGGGGCCGGTGTGGGCGGGTTGCCTCCGGCGGGCCAGGCGTGGAAGCCGCCGTTCGCGTCCGCCCAGCCCTGCTGACCGGTCGTCAGCAGAGTGCCGGGGTCGTAGACGTAGAGGGCCTCGCCGCGGCCCGAGTCGTTGGTGATCGTGAGCGGGACGGCGTCGGGGACGGCGGCCCCGGCCGGTGGTCCCAGGGTGAGCAGCGCGCCGACGAGCGCGACCGCCCCGAGCAGTGCCGTGATGTCACACCGGGGTGTGCTCATGTCAACGAAACGGACCGAAGAGGGCGCCCGGGGACGTGGCCGGCCCCGGGCGCCCCGCCGTCAGAAGGTCCGCTTCAGCAGGTCCAGCAGCGCCGCCCAGTGCCGCTCCGCCGCCGCCTCGTCGTACGACGCGGTGTCGGCCTGGGTGAAGCCGTGCCGCGCGCCCTCGTAGACCTCGCAGGTGTGCCGTACGCCGGCCGCCGTCAGGGTGTCCTCCAGCCGCTGGATCTGCTCGGGCGGCAGCGACTGGTCGTTGTCCGCGTGACCGAAGTAGAGCTCGGCGGTGATCCGTTCGGCCACCAGGTGCGGGCTCTCCGGGGTGTCGGTGGCGAGCCGTCCGCCGTGGAAGCCCGCCGCCGCCGCGACCCGCTCGGGATGGGTGCCGGCGGTCAGCAGGGAGAGCCGGGCGCCCATGCAGTACCCGGTGAGCGCGACCGGGCCGTCCGCGACCAGCGGGCTCTCCTCCAGCCAGCGCAGATAGGCGCCGGCGTCCCGCTCGGTGAGGTCGTTCGTCAGGGACTGCATGATCGGCATCAGACTGCCGAAGATCTCCGGCCGCGCGGCGGGGTCGATGAACTCCGGCATCTCCACCACCGGCGCCCGCCCGTGACGGTAGAACACGTTGGGCACCAGGACCGTGTAGCCCGCCGCCGCGAGCCGGTCGGCCATCGCCTTCAGATGCGGGCGCAGTCCGAACGCGTCCTGGTACAGCAGAACGCCCGGCCGGGGCGTCCCGTCGCCGGGATGGGCGAGGTAGGCGTCCGCGACGCCGTCCTCGGTGGGGATGTCCACGGCGGTTCCCTGTACGGAGGTCATGGGGGGTGCCTCTCTGCGCGGTTCACGGGTGCGGCGGCACTCATCGTTGCACGCACCACCCAACCGCCCACGAGGCCCCCCGCCCAGCCGCCGTTGCCGTTCCGTTATCGCTCGGTCCAGGCCCGGTCACAAGCCCGCTGCACCCTCGTGGACCGTGATCATGCACGGCCTCCCCGCGGCCCTTTCCGAGATGAGACAGGTGATCAGCATGTCCGGATCCCCCAACAGAGGTTTACGAGTCGCGGCGGTGATCGCCATGGCGGTCGTCCTGGCCGCGACCGGGACACCGGTCATGAGCCAGACCTTGGCGGCGGCCGCCGACGCGCCGATCGGCGCGAAGAGCGTACGCACGGTGACGCTGATCACGGGTGACAGGGTGTCGGTCGCCCCGGACGGCTCCGTCACCGGGATCCAGCGGGCCAAGGGCCGCGAGAAGGCCTCGTTCCAGGTCCGGAAGATCGACGGGGACACCTATGTCGTTCCCGGCGACGCGGCGCTGCCGATGATCCAGGGCAAGCTCGACCGGCGGCTGTTCGACGTGACGCGGCTGCTCGCGGACGGCTACGCCGACAAGAACGGGTCCGACCTGCCGCTCATCGTCACCTACACCGGGGACGGGACGCCCGCCGCGAGCGCCTTCCGCCCCGCGCGGGCGAAGGTGAGCAGGACGCTCGACGAGGTCAACGGCGTGGCGCTGCGCGCCGACCGGCGCGGGGGTGCCGCGTTCTGGGACACCTTCACCGACGGCGGCGACCGCGGCGAGGGCACCGCGCGCCTGACCGGGTCGCCCGCGGTGAAGAAGGTGGAGAAGGTCTGGCTGGACGGCAGGCGCAAGGTCACCCTGGACCGGAGCGTGCCCCAGATCGGCGCGCCGACCGCCTGGGACGCGGGGTACGACGGCACGGGCGTCAAGGTCGCCGTCCTGGACACCGGTGTGGACCGCAACCACCCCGACCTGGCGGGCCAGGTGATCGCCCACCGGAACTTCTCCGATCCCGGCTCCGAGGACAACGTCGACGTCAACGGCCACGGTACGCACGTCGCCTCCACCATCGCCGGTACGGGCGCCGAGTCGCAGGGCAGGTACAAGGGCGTCGCGCCGGGCGCGCGCATCCTGGACGGCAAGATCCTGAACGACCGGGGTTACGGCTGGGACTCCGACATCATCGCGGGCATGGAGTGGGCGGTCGCCGAGGACGCCGACGTCGTCAGCATGAGCCTGGGCGGCACCGACACCCTGGGCGTCGACCCGCTGGAGGAGACGGTCAACCGTCTCTCGGCCACGACGGACACCCTGTTCGTCATCGCCGCGGGCAACGAGGGCTACGCCGGCGAGAGCACCGTCGGATCGCCCGGCAGCGCCGAGTCCGCGCTGACGGTCGGCGCGGTGGACAAGGACGACCGGCTCGCCGACTTCTCCAGCCGCGGCCCGCGCGTCGGGGACGGCGGGCTCAAGCCGGACCTGACCGCACCGGGTGTCGACATCACGGCCGCGGCCTCCACCACGAGCGACATCGAGGACCACTACCCCTCCGGGACGCCCGGCTACGCCACGCTGAGCGGCACCTCGATGGCCACCCCGCACGTCGCGGGCGCCGCCGCCCTCCTGGCGCAGGAGCACCCGGACTGGACCGGTGAGCGGATCAAGGCCGTGCTGACCGGCTCCACCGAGCCCGGCCCGTACAGCGCGTACCAGCAGGGCACCGGCCGCACCGACGTGGCGCGGGCGATCGGGCAGACCGTCGTCGCCGAGAACGGCCCGATCGGCTTCGGCCGGCCCGCGTGGCCGCACACCGACGACGAGCCGGTGACCAAGGAGATCACCTACCGCAACCTCGGCACCGCGCCCGTAGTCCTGGACCTGTCGATGGACGCGCTCGGAGTGGACGGCAAGCCCGCCCCCGAGGGCCTGTTCGCCATCTCGGCGCGGCAGGTGACCGTCCCCGCGGGCGGTACCGCGAGCGTCACGGTGACCGCCGACACCCGGGTCGGCGGCGAGGTGTACGGCTCCTGGGGCGGCTCGGTGACCGCGGCCTCGGCCGACGGCCGCACCTCGGTGCGCACCGCGTTCGGCGTGGAGCGCGAGGCCGAGTCGTACAACCTGACCATCAAGCAGCTCGACGACGAGGGCAAGCCGTCCGGCAACGGCTACACGATGATCGACGGCCGGGACCGCGCCTACACCGCCGACCTCGCCGAGTCGGACGGTGAGGCCACCGTGCGCCTGCCCAAGGGCAGTTACGCCCTCACCGGGATTCTCGGCGGGGCCGACGAGTCCGCCGCGGACTCGTACTTCCTGGCCCCGACCGTGGAGCTGGACAAGGACACCACGATCGTCATGGACGCCCGCGAGGCCGAGTCCGCGCGGATCACCCTGCCCGACGCCGAGGCGAAGAGCACCCACGCCCAGCTGATGCCGGGCTACACGAACACGGACGGGACGGCCCTCGACACCGTCTCCGTCTTCGCCTTCCCCGACTTCCAGAGCTTCAAGGTCGGGCAGATCGGCGACGAGACGCCGAAGGACGTGGCGTACGCCCAGTACAGCGGCTTCTGGACGCGCGAGGACGCCGACGGGCGCGCCGTGACCTACCGCATGGCGTGGAACCGTACGGGTTCGCTCGGCGGCTTCACCGCGGACGTCCGGCGCGAGGACCTCGCCAGGATCGACATGACGTTCGGCGCGCCCCTCCGGGACACCGGGATGGTCTACGCGATGCCCTACTCGCCCGACGAGCGGATCGCGGCCGACTTCAGCACCCCCGTCTGGCGGGACCTGCCGCAGCGGACCACCGAGTACATCCTCGGCAACGGCGTGAAGTGGGCGTACGCCGCGGAACAGTGGAACTCGCTGTCCTCGCTCCAGGGGCAGTTCAAGGCGTACGAGCCGGGCAGGAGCTACACCAAGCGGCTCAACATCGGTGTCTTCGGTCCGTCCCTGCCCTCGTCCCAGGGCGAACCGGCGGACCTGCGTCCCGGGCTCGCGCGGCGCGGGAACACCGTGAAGGCGGTCATGCCCCTGTTCGGCGACGGCGAAGGGAACGTGGGCTCCAGCCCCTACACGCTGGACGCCTCGCTCCGCGCCGACGGCGAGGAGATCCCCGTCAACGGCGATCCGCTGTACCGCGCCGAGTACACCGTTCCCGCGGAGGCCCACCGGTACGAGCTGACCCTCGACGCGACCCGGGACCCCGAGATGCACCCGGTCAGCACCCGGGTGCGGGCGCGGTGGACGTTCCGCTCGGCGGAGGCGGCCGACGACAGCTGGACCAGGCTGCCGCTGTCCGTGGTCCGGTTCTCCCCCGAGCTGTCGCCCACCAGCACCGCCAAGGCGGGCCGACGGTTCGAGGTGCCCTTCACCGTGGAGGGCGCCGCCGACCGGCGGACCGTCAAGAAGCTGACGTTCGAGGTGTCGTACGACGAGGGCGGGACCTGGACGCCCGCGCGGACCGTGCACGGCAACCGGCTGTCGCTCGAGCACCCCGCCGCGCCGGGCACCGTCTCCCTGCGGGCCAGGCTGACCGACCGTGACGGCAACACCCTGGTCCAGACGATCGACCGGGCCTACCTCACGGTCCGGTAGGCGGACGAGCACACGGCGTGTCGGGGACCCGCTCCCGTCCCGGACACGCCGTCCTCGGCCGTGCGGCTGTCGCCGGCCGCCGGCTCACTCGAACCGCGAGGTGTCCCCGGCCCCGTGCCGGACGACCACCGCCTCGCCCTCGGAGAAGTCGATGACCGTGGTCGGCTCGGTGCCGCAGTCCCCGGAGTCGACCACCCCGTCCACCACATGGTCGAGCTGGTCCTTGATCTCCCAGCCCTGCGTCATCGGCTCCTCCTCGCCGGGCAGCAACAGCGTGCTCGACAGCAGGGGTTCGCCGAGCTCGGTGAGGAGCGCCTGGGTGACGACGTGGTCGGGGATGCGCACGCCCACCGTCTTCTTCTTCGGGTGCTGGAGCATGCGCGGCACCTCCCTCGTCGCCGGGAGGATGAAGGTGTAGCTGCCCGGCGTCGTCGCCTTGACCGCGCGGAACACGTCGTTGTCCACCCGCACGAACTGCCCGAGCTGGGCGAAGTCCTGGCACACGAGTGTGAAGTGGTGCCGGTCGTCCAGTTTGCGGATGGCCCGGATCCGGTCGATGCCGTCCTTGCTGCCCAGCCGGCAGCCCAGCGCGTAGCAGGAGTCCGTCGGGTACGCGATCAGCGCGTCCTCCCGGATGGCCTGCGCGATCTGAGCGATGGTGCGCGGCTGGGGGTTGTCGGGGTGCACGTCGTAGTACTTGGCCATTGGCCGAGCTTATCCGTGGACCCTATTCCGTGGATCGGCCGAGCAGCTGCACCCAGCTGTCCGTGAGCAGACCGAGCGCGGTCTCCGGCTCGCCCTGCCAGCCGTGCCGCATCCACTGCCGGGCCAGCCGGTCGAGCTGGGCGAGCGCGAGGAAGCCGCGGATGCGCCGGGAGCCCGGATCGAACCGGCCGGCCCGGTCGAGGGCGGCCTGGACGTCGGCGACCAGCCCGTCGAACCGGCCCTCCACCAGCTCACGCACCTCCGCGTCCACGGCCGCCGCCTCCTCCGCGGCCAGGACGTACGGCCGGGTCGCCGGCCAGCGCTCCGCCGTGGCGCCCAGCCAGGCCCCGATGCCGTCCCGCCCGCCCTCGCGCACGACGCCGACCAGACCCTCGGTGTCCTCGACGGTCAGCTCCGCCAGCTCGGCGCAGAGCGCCGTCATCAGGGCCGTGCGGGAGGGGAAGTACGCGTAGAAGGTCACCCGGGTGGTGCCCGCGGCCCTCGCGATGTCGTCGACCGTCGTCCCCGCGTAGCCGTGCTTCCCGAACAGCTCCAGGGCCGTCGACAGCAGCAGCCGACGGGTCCTCTCCTTCTGGGCGGCACGCAGATGGGCCACGGCCCCATCGTACGGCGCACCTCTCGCCCCACCCCCACCGACGACGCGAGGGATCCGCGCCGCGTGTCCGGGGTCCCGTCCCGCCACCCCCTGAGATCGCGCCCCAGCCGCCTGAGCTCGGACCCGGTGTTCGTGTGAGGTAACGTCCCCGACCGAAATGACTGGTCCCGGTCCCGAGCGGGCCGGGCGGGACGAGAAGAGCGCGCGCATGGCCGGCCGGGACGACGGGAACCGCCACACCGAGGCGACGGGCGGCGCGGACTCCTCATGGGCGCAGGAACTCCTCGACCACCTGCGCCCCGCCGGGTCCGGCGTCCGCCGGATCGTCGGCTGGCTGGCCACCACCCTCGACGCGAGGGTGTCCCTGCTGGACCGCGGCGGAGAGCCCCTCGCCGGCGAGCGGATGCCGCTGGACGAGGACCTGTTCGCCGACCTCGTCTGCGGCCGCCTCGCCTCCGCCGCCTGGGAGGGCGACGGCCGCCATCTGCGGCTCGTCAGGGTCGAGCTCCCCGGCCCCGGCACGGCCGGTGTCCTCGCCGTCAGCCGGACCTCCCCCTACGACCGGCGCGCCGCCGACATCCTCCAGCGCGCCGCGAGCGTCCTGGAGCTGCTGCTGCGCGCCCAGCAGACCGTGGCCACCGGAGACCGCCTCGCCCGCGCCACCGCCGACCTGCGCCTGGCGATCCTGCAACTGCTCATGGTCGAGGACATCGTCTCCGCCCGCCGGGTCGCCGCCGGACTCTGGCCCGGCCTGCTCGACACCGACACCGCCTGCGTCTACGTCGTCGAGACCAGCCCCGCCGACCGCGACCGCCTCGCCGAGGCCTGCGTCGCGGCCACCGGCGACGAGGCCCTCGTCGTCCGCTGCCCGGCCATGGACGGCCATGTCATCGTCGTCGTCCCCGACGACACCACGGCCGCCGCACTGCGCGCCGTGTGCCACGACACCCCCGACGCGCTGCTCGGCGGCAGCGCCCGGCAGAGTCTCGCCGGCACCGCCACCGCCTACGGCCAAGCCGTCAGCGCGCTCGCCGTCGCCCGCTTCCGCCCCGACCAGAGCGCCGTCTACGCCGAGCGCACCCACCCCGAACGCCTGATGGACCCCGACGTCCTGCGCTCCTGGACCACCCGGCTGCTGCGCCCCCTCGACACCCTCCCGCACCACACCCGTGCCGAACTCCTCGCCACCACCCGGCTCGGCCTGGAGTTCACCGCCGTCAGCGCCGCGAAGGTGCTCGGCGTCAGCCGCAACACCGTCCGCGCCCGCATGGAACGCGTCGAGAACCTGCTCGGCACCGACTTCTCCGACCTCACGGTCCGGGCCACCGTCCATCTGGCACTCAACACCGAGGTCGCCCTCACCGAGGACGCCACGGGCCGCCAGGCCGCCCCCGCCCGGCTCGGCGACCTGCTCACCGGACCCGCCCTCGGCACCTGGGCCAGGGACCTGCTGGCCCGCCTGGACACCGACGCCCGCGATCTGCGCCGCACCCTGCGCGCCTGGATCGCCGCCGGCGGCAACGCCGAACGCGCCGCGCAGCTGCTCGGCGTGCACGCCCAGACCGTGCGCGAACACGTCCGCAGCGCCGAACCCGTCCTCGAACGCCAGCTCCTCGCCTCGGGCAGCGACCTCTACGAAGTCGTCCTCGCGCATCTCGCGACCCGTGAACTCGACCAGCCCGACCTGCGCGGGGACCGCTGAGGGCCAGGGACAGGCCATGGAATCGGGCCATCCGGACTCACCTGTGCACAACTGAGTCCTCGGCACCCGCAAACGGGCATTGCCACGATTCACAAGCCCGTCATCAGGCACGTAGGTTCGAAGCACCGCGGGGGCGCGACCGGTACGGGGGACTGGTCGCACCCTCGCGTGCGCCGTCAGCCGCGCAGCCGCACGGGGATCTCCTGCCAGCCGTACGCGATGAACGACGGCACCTGCTCCAGCTTTCCGTCCGCCGCCCGCAGTTCCGGGAACCGCTCGAACAGCGCGCTCAGCGCGATCGACGCCTCCATCCGCGCCAGCGGCGCCCCGATGCAGCGGTGCACCCCGATCCCGAACGACAGATGGTCCTCCGCCGCGCGCGTCGCGTCGAACACGTCCGCGTCGGGCCCGTAGTGCTCCGGGTCCACATTCGCCGCGGCGTACGTCGTGATGATCGCGTCCCCGGCCGGGATCGTCACCTCGCCGACCTTCAGATCACTCACCGCGAACCGCAACGGCAGCGAGGCGATCGAGGGGTGCGCCCGCAGCGTCTCGTCGATCACCGCGTCCCAGGAGATCTCCCCGCCGCGCACCGCCGCCAGCTGCTCGGGCCGGCCCAGCAGCGCCACCACCGCGTTCCCGACGAGGTTCACGGTCGTCTCGAACCCGGCCCCGATGACCAGCAGCAGCGTGTACAGCAGCTCCTCGTCGCCGAGGCGGTCCCCGTCCTCGTCGCGCACCCGGATCAGCTCGGTCGTCATGTCGTCGCCCGGGTGCTCCGACTTGTGGGCGATCAGCCCGCCGAGGACCGCGCCGATCTGCTCCTGCACGAAGGCGGCGTGCTCCGGGCTCGGATCCGAGGTGTCCATGATCGCCGCGATCAGCCGGGCGACGGAGTCCCGCATCTCCTCCGGCACCCCGAACAGCTCGCAGATGATCCGCATCGGCAGCGGGTGCGCGAGCCCCGCCCTCAGGTCCACCACCTCGCCGCCCCGCTCCAGGTCGTCCAGCAGCTCGGCGGTGATCGCCTCCACCCGCTCCCGCAGCGCCTCGGTGCGCCGGTGCGTGAAGCTCGGCGCGACCAGCCTGCGCAGCCGCGTGTGGTCGGCGCCGTACGTGGACAGCATGTTGACCACCCCGACCCAGCCGAGGATCCAGCCCCAGGACGGGTGCTCGCCGAGCTCCGGCCACAGCCGCCAGTGCTTGCGCGGGTCCTTGCTGACCTCGGGGTCGAGGATCAGCTGTTTCAGCGTGTCGTACCGGGTGGGCGCCCAGGCGGGGATGCCGCCGGGCAGCTCGACGGGCACGACCGCGCCGAGGGCACGCAGCCGGGCGCTCTCGGCGGTGATGTCGGCACCGAGCGGGTCGAGGGCGATGCGGTCGGTCACGGTCACGAAGGCACTCCTGGCTGGTCGAACGGCTGGTGCAACCGCTGGTCGAACGGCTGGTCGGACGAGGGCGAGCGCGGGCTGAAACGGACGGGCAGGGCGGTCAGCGAGCGATGGAACGGCCCGGGCCGCCAGGACAGCCGTGCGCGGGGCAGCACCGGGTCCAGGTCCGGCAGCCACTGGGTGAGCTGCTCGATCGCCTCGGTCACGAGCAGCAGCGTGTGCTGCTTGACCGGGCAGGCGTGCGCGCCCGCGCCCCACGACAGGTGCGAGGCGTCGTTCGGATGCCGGCCCTCGGTGACCTCCTGCTCCGAGAAGTGCCCGAGCGCCCCGTACGACACCACCACGGGCACCGCGTCCCGCAGCCACACCCCGTGGAAGGAGACGGGTCTGCGCGCGTAGTAGATGCCGTAGTTGGCGAGCGGGGTCTCGTGGTGCAGCACCTCCACCACCGCGTCCAGCACCGGGCGGGCGCCGCTGGTGAGGGTGGAGTAGTAGGCCGGGTTGCCGAGGATCCGGGACAGGGTGTTGGACAGCAGGTTCGCGGTCGGCTCGTAGCCCGCCCCGAGAGTGAGGAACACCTGCCAGGTGACCTCCTCGCGGGTCAGCCGGGCCGGATGGTCCAGCAGCCGGCTCGGCAGATCGTCCCCCGGTGTGCGCGCCTTGGCGTCGATCAGTTCCAGGACGTACTGGGCGTACTGGGCCTCGCCCTCGGCGGCCTGCGCGCCGCCCTCCATCATCTTGCCCAGGCTGTCGTTGAGCCGGTCGCCCTCGTGGTCCGGCAGTCCGAACAGGTCGTTGAGCACCAGCGCCAGCAGCGGGCGCGCGAAGTCCCCGACCAGATCGGCCTCGCCGCGCGGACCGATCCGGCCCGCGAGCAGGCGTACCGCCCGGTGCACCCGGCCGCGCAGATCGTACGGCTCCACCAGGTCGAACACATCGATCAGCGTGGTGCGGTAGCGGGCGTGGGCGGCGCCGTCGGAGAACAGCGCGTTGGGCCGCCAGCGCATCATGCCGAGCACCGGCGAGTCGACCGGGACGGTGGTCTCCCAGGCCCTCGGGTCGTGCGAGAACGTCTCGTCGTCGTGCAGCACGTCCAGCGCGGCCCGCCGGTCCGTCACCACGTACGCGGGCACCCCGGGCGCCAGCTCCGCCCAGCCCACCGGCCCCTGGGCGCGCAGCGCGCCGTAGTAGTGGCGCGGGTCCGAGGCGAAGCCCTCCTCCCACAGGCGCACCGGCGCCGAGCGCGAGAAGTCCCGCCGGTCCGGGGGATAGGCGGTCACCGGGCCTCCACCGGGTCACGGGTGAGCAGATGGTCGACCAGCGCCAGTAACGCGTCGATCGAGGAGTTCGCGTCCCGCGCGTCGCAGGTCACCATCGGGGTGTCCGCCTCCAGGTCCAGGGCCCGGCGCAGCTGCTCCACCCCGTGGTGCCGGGGCGCGTCCGGGAACTCGTTGAACGCCACCGCGTACGGCAGTCCGCTCTCCTCGACCAGCCCCAGCACATCGAACGACGCGTCGATCCGGCGGCTGTCCACCAGGACCAGCGCGCCCAGCGCCCCGTAGGCGATGTCGTCCCACAGCGCCCGGAACCGCTCCTGGCCGGGCGTGCCGAACAGATACAGGACCACCCCGCCGGGCAGGCTCAGCCGGCCGAAGTCGATCGCGACGGTCGTCGTCGTCTTGTCCCGCACCCCGGCCAGATCGTCCACGTCCGCGGACGCCTCGCTCAGATGCTCCTCGGTGTGCAGCGGCCGGATCTCCGACACCGAGCCGATCAGGGTCGTCTTGCCCACCCCGAACGGCCCCGCGACCAGGATCTTCACCAGGTCGCGGGCGGTGTCGGGAAGATGGACGCGATCCGTCGTCCGGGGTGCGCCGGTGGTGCTCGAGGGTGCGCTAGTCGTGCTTGAGGGCGCGGAGGCCATCGGCCACTCTCTTCAGCAGGTCGGGGTCGAACCGCCCGGCGGGCGGGATGGGCGGCCGGGCGAGTACCAGGCGCCGGTCGGCGAGGTCGGCCGCCAGCACCCGCACCGCGGACACCGGGAGCCGCAGCAGCGCCGCCGCCTCCACCACGGCCAGCGAGCCGCCCTCCAGCGCTTCCAGCAGGGCGAGTTCCGCGGCGGGCAGTCCCTCGGGCGGGCCTTCGGGCGGGCCCTTGGGCGGCGGCTCGCCGGTGAGGGCGAGCACCGTCAGCCGCTCCATGTGCGGGCGGCTGGGCCGGGCCACGCCCCCGGTCGACAGATACGCGGGGACCAGGGGGCGCCCGGCCGGGCGGCCGGTCATGCCGGCGGGGTGTCGTCGGCTCCTCTGGGCGCGGCCGTCATGGCCTTCTCACCCAGTCGCGCCACCTGGGAGTGCACGCGGTGCGCCAGCAGGTCGAGGCGCGCCTCGACGCCGCCGTACGCCGCGACACAGGTGCCGTGGTCCGTCGGCACGATGAGGACGTACCCGTGGTCGGACTCGATGACGATCTGCCGCACCTCCGCCCGATCCCGGTCGGCGAAGGCGGCCGCGGCGGTCCGGCACGCCCCCTGTACGGTGCTGGTGATGGCGGCCACCCGTTCGGCCGACGGCTGCGACAGCGCGTCGGTGTATCCGGTCACGAGACCGTCCCGGGTGAGCATGACGGCGGCCACCACGTGCGGCACCTGCAGGATCGGCTCCAGCACCCATGCGGTGTCGCCCGTGTCGCGGCTGGTCATCGGGCCGCTCCTCCTTCTGCGTGGTCGGTCTGGTCGGTCTGGTCGGTGTCGACCCCGGCCACCTGCTCGGTGACGGGTTCGTCCGCGCCGGAGCGGGCCGCCGCGGTCCCGGACTGCAGCGCGCCGAGTGCGGCGGCGGCCTCCTCCGGACGGCGGGCCGGCCGGACGGCCGCGGAGTCCTCGGGCACGGCCGCCCGGGTACGGCGGCGGCGCTGGGGCAGGCCGTCGGCGTCCCGGGAGCCGTGGTGCCCGGCGGGCTCCGCGACCGGGTTCTCCGTTCCGTACGTGTGGGAGGGGGCCGTGCGTTCAGGTGCCGGTCTGCGCGTGGTGCGCGGGGCGCTGGCCGCCGGGGGCCGTTCCTCGGGGTCGACCTTGCTGAGCAGATGGCTGTCGACGCGCAGCACCGCGCGCACCCCGCCGTAGGGGGAGGCCGAGGAGACGTCCACGCCGAGGTCGAACTGGCGGGTGAGGCGGCCGATCGCGGCCAGTCCCAGGCGCGGCGGATCGCCCAGCGCGGTCAGCAGGATCGGCTCGTCGCCGGCCACCAGCCGCTGGGCGCGCTCGCGTTCGTCGCGGGTCATGCCGAGGCCCGCGTCGTCGATCGTGACGCACACGCCGTGGTGGACGTGTTCCAGGCCGACCACGACGTCGGTGTCGGGGGAGGAGTGCCGCAGCGCGTTGTCGAGGAGCTCGGCGACGATGATCGCGACCGGCTCGACGGCGTGCGAGACGAGCGCGGTGCCGGGCTCCAGATGGTTGTGGACCCGCACCCGCTGGTAGCCCGCGAGCCGGGCCTGCCCGCCGGTCACCGCGTCCACGACATGGGACTCCTCGCGGGCGAGCCCCACCCAGGCTCCGCAGACCACCGCGGTGACCTGGGCGCGGCGCAGCGACTGCTCGTTCTCGTGGTCGAGCCGGAACAGGGTCTGGGCCAGCTCCGGGTCGTCATAGCGCTGTTGCAGCACGCGCAGCGCGTCCTGGAGGCGGTACAGGGCGGCCTGGATCTCCCGGGTGGCGCCGCGCATCCCGGCCTGCGCGGCGGCGTCGACCCGGGTGCGCTGGGCGAGCACCTCGGACTGCAGCGCGAGCAGCACGTTCTCCAGGGCGATACCGAGCGGGGTGCCGACGGTCAGCGGCTGGAGCGGGCCCGGGACGTCGAGATGCCGATGGGCCACCTGGCGGGCGGCGGCGGGTACGCGGTGGGCCGCCAGATGCTCGACCTCGGCCGTGAACGCCCGGACGGTGCCGTCGAGTTGGGTGCGCAGGGCGGCGATCTCCGCGTGGGCGCGGGCGCGTTCGCGCCGGGCCCGCAGCAGGCCGCCGCCCAGGGCGAGCGCGGACAGTGTGCCGACGGCCAGACCGCCGGCCACCAGGTCCGGTAATTCGATCATCGATTCGGGTTTTCCAGGAAGGGTCGCATCAGGAGGGGTCGCATCGGGGTTCTCGCAGCACAGTACACACCGTCATTCGTCGATCTCGCACGGCCGGGCGAGACTTCGGTCCGAAAGCGACCGGCTTCTGTTCGGTTCTGCGTCGAGTGCCTGAAATGCCGTTGCCCGTTGATGAGTTGAAAACCCCGGAGGCTACTCCGCGCCGAGCGGGGTCAGCACGGCCAGTGTGCCGTTGGCCTGGCGCAGTGCCAGTTCCAGCGTGCCGGGCGCGTGCAGGGCGCCGGTGCCGTCCGGTGGCACGAGCCACTCCAGGAACCGGGCCGACCGGTACGGCGGAGGCACCGCGACCCAGGACCCCCGGCGGGCGTGCCGCAGCCCCGCCCCGATCCATCGGCTGCCCGGGTCGGGCGGCAGGAAGAAGCCCACCCGATGGGCCGCGGTGTCCACCAGAGTCGGCCCCGGCACCGGCAGCGCCGGCTGCCACAGCAGATCCAGGGTGAGCAGACCGAGCCGGTCGGGGACGCTCAGCACGTCCCAGTACCGGCCGGCCTGGAGCAGGGCGATCCCGTCGCCCTGGTCCCACTCCCGTTTGCAGACCCGAGGGTCCGTCGCGGCGGCGGAGAGCCACTCCACGCCGCGTTCCCACATCGTTTCGCTCATCGTTCGTCCGGCTCCGTGTGCTGTCCCCAGGGACCCGGCGACGCGGACCAGCGCGGCACCGGGCAAAGCCGTCGGCCGCACTGTGCCGACTCGGCATATGCATGCTGGTAGATATTTCTACCTGGCGGAAGGGGTGGCGGACCGTGGCGTTTTGGTCTGTTTCGTTCGACCTCCGCACCGGCGTTCGACCGGGAACGACGACCGGCCCTAGTGGTCGTTCTCCAGGTGCAGCTTGAGCAGGTCCACGCCGTAGTCGCCGCCGTTGGGGGTGCGGATGATGGTGTGGATGTGCTGTTGGGTGGGGTTGCGGTTCTGGGTCTCGTAGGCGATGGGGGACTGGGCGTCGTACTCGATCAGGACCACCGGACTGTGCACGCGGTAGTAGAAGGCGGAGGAATCCTTTGTCTCGCCGATCCAGTGGAAGTATGTGTCGTCGAGGTGCTTCTCGACCTCCGTCAACTTCACCTCGGCGTGGCCGTCGTCCAGGTTGCCGACATAGACGCGGACGAGGTCGAGGAGGTTGTTCCGCTGCTCCTCGGTCCAGTCCTTGGCCGCCAGCCCCTGATAGGCGATCCGAGCGTTGTCCTGCCCGGCGCCGGCCTTGAAGTTGTCGCCGGCCTTGGCCTCCGAGGAGACGACCTTCTTCTGCTGGGCGGCGGTCAGCGACCGCAGCAGCGTCAGCCCGGCCTTGGTCTCGGTCCTGAAGAGGGTGATCTTCTCGCCGTTGTAGGTGGCGGAGGTCGGCTCCGAGCCCATGAAGGTCGGTGTCATCACGACCTGGTCGCCGAGGACGAAGTAGTTGATGGCCAAGTGGTGGCCCTCGTACTGGAAGCCCCAGGGCTTGGTGGTGGACGGGGTCCCCATGAAGGTGAAGAAGTACGCGCCCTCGGTCAGGGTCTCCTTGCCGCCGCCGCTGTACTCGCCCAGGTAGCCGTTGAGCTTCATGATGTTGCGGGACCGGGTGAGCCCGTCGGCGGACAGAGCGGCGCCGAGCAGGGCGAAGCCGAGGTTCCGCTTCTTCTCGGTCAGGTCTCCCATCCGGGCGCCCTGACGCTCGTACCCGTCGACGTTGCTCCATTTCAGCCACTCGTCGTCGTCCACGTCGAAGACGGACGCCTTGCGCTCCTTGCCGGTCAGCCCGTCCAGGAAGTCCTGCGCGGCCTGGACGACCTTGTCGGTGGAGACGTCGGTCGAGTGGACGGAGTACAGGTCGTCGACGACCTTGCCGTCCGTGGTGACCCCGGTGAAGTCCGCGTACTTGACCTCGCTCGCCCCGGGACCCATGCCGCCGGCGCCGCCGCCGGGCCCTCCGGAGGGCATGCCCGAGGGCATCTGGCCGCCGGGACCCCCGTACGAGGCGGAGGCCGCCGCGCCGGAGGAGTTCGAGGAGCATCCCGTCATCGTCGCCACGGCGGCGACTCCGCCGGCGAGCAGCGCCTTGTTCATGAACCAGCGGCGGCTGCGCTCGGCTTCGGGGGTGCGGGGTCGGTGTCCGTGGTCGTGTCCGTGCATGCGGCCGAGGCTCCAGGGCCCACCTGAAGCGAAGCTGAAGACGGCCGCACACCGTCCGTCACGGCCCGCGCCGGGTCCACCGTCACGGCCGTCGGACACCGCCGTGCGGTACCGGCAGCGGCGGATCGGCCTGGCGCAGCTCGGCCAGCAGCTCGTTCTGGCCGGCGAGGAGTTCGGTGAGGATGCGTCGGGCCGCCCGCAGCAGTTCGGCCACGTCGCCGCCGGCGAGCGCGTAGCTCACGGTCGACCCCTCCCGGATCGACACCACGATCCCGGAGCGCCGCAGCACGGCCAGCTGCTGGGACAGGCTGGACGGTTCGATCTCGATCTCGGTGAGCAGGTCCCGTACGGGGACGGGGCCGCCCTGCAGCAGTTCGAGGACCCGGATGCGCACCGGGTGCCCGAGCATGCGGAAGAACTCGGCCTTGGCCTGATAGAGGGGGACCTGCATGGTCAATCGCTCGCTCCTGCCGCGTTCGCTGGATGGTTCCCGCCTGCGCGGCGGCCCGGCGTCGTCCGCCGCCGCGCATGGTCCTGCGTCGGGATCCCGCGTCCCGATCCTCCTGGCTGGGGGCTCCGCACACCCGTGTGATGCGCTGATCTGGATGTGTCGAGATGAAGAAATCTTCAATTCGTGGGCGTGCGAAGCCGAGGATCCCGGGGGGTGTCTACACCTCGATCTCGTTCTCGATGCGCTTGAGCTGGTGGCGGGCCATGGCCAGGTTGGAACGCTCCCGGTCCAGCACGAGATAGATGAACAGCCCGCTGCCCGTACGGCCCTTGACGAGCCGGATGAGGTGGTACTGACTGCCCAGGGTGATCAGGATGTCCTCGATCTCGCCCTTCAGGCCCAGGTGTTCCATGGTGCGGACCTTGGCCCGGATCACATCGGTGTTGCCCGCGGCGGCCACGGCCAGGTCGAGGTCCTTGCCGCCGCCCATGGTGCCCAGGGCCATCCCGCTCGTGTAGTCCACGACGGCGGCTCCCATCGCGCCCTCCACCGCGGTCATCATCTCCTTGAGAGAGATCTCCACATTCGCCATGGCGCTCCTCCTGCCGGTTGCACGGGCCCGGACCGCTCCGGACCCGCTCGTGCCACCGAACGTACGGACCGGGTGCGCCGTGAGGGCCGTGTGCTCCGGGACTGGCCCAAGGACGTTCGAAATACGAAGATCCACGCGACTTTTTGACCGCCGGGATGTGGGAGTTGACCGGATGCCCCTCGCTTGCGGTGGGTCGGATCGGCAGGCAGGGTTCCGTGCCGTGGCCACCTTGCTGATCGTTCATCACACCCCGTCCCCCCACTGCCAGGCGCTGTTCGAGGCAGTGGTCTCGGGGGCGACCGACCCGGAGATCGAGGGCGTACGGGTCGTCCGGCGGGCCGCCCTCGCCGCCACCGCCTCCGACGTCCTGGAGGCCGACGGCTATCTGCTCGGCACCCCCGCGAACCTCGGGTACATGTCGGGCGCGCTCAAACACTTCTTCGACCAGGTCTACTACCCCTGCCTCGACACCACCCGGGGCCGCCCCTTCGGCTACTACGTCCACGGCGGCAACGACGTCACCGGCGCCGTCCGCGCCGTCGAGACCGTCACCACGGGCCTCGGCTGGCGCCGCGCGGCCGAACCGGTCGCCGTCACCGGGGAGCCGGGCAAGGCGGATCTCCAGGCCTGCTGGGACCTGGGAGCGACGGTGGCCGCGGGCCTGATGGGGTGAGCCCGGCTCAGTCCCAGAGCGGGTAGGTCACCACACGCGGGAAGTGGTCCGGCCGGGCCCCGGTGTAGGTGAGGGTCATCCGGCTGTAGTGCTGCACCTGCGGGTGCTTCTTCCACGGCTTGGGATGGTCGAGCGTCACCTTCACGGCGTACGGGTGGAAGTGCCCGGCCGCGCAGTACGGATCGCAGTCGTTGACGACGTTGATCCCGCTCGCCCGTGCCGACTGCGTGCCCCAGTGGCTCCAGTGCAGCGAGGTCAGCCGGCTGTTGCCGTCGCCGCAGGCCAGCAGGAAGGCGCTCGGCCGGACCTGCGGGTGCCAGAAGCAGTCCACCAGGACCGGCGCGGCCACCTGCCGTGCCGTGGCGGCCGGCGCGCCCGGCGTGGCCGAGGCGGTGCCGATCGCCGCGGTGAGTCCCAGTGCCGCACAGAGCATCACCGCTGTCCTCGTGACGTGTCGCATGTCGGCTCCCGCCCGCCTGCCCGTCCCGGGACCGGGTGCGTCCCGGGGAGTTCCGTACCGACGCTACGACGATGTGCGGACGGCGACCACTCGAACGGAGCAGTGCTTACCCGTATGGCGTATCCCGCCGACGGCGGGCGGCCGAAAATCTGCGTCCGCGGAGCCGAATCCCCAGTCGGGCCTGGTCATTTCCGGCCGAAGTTTTGGCATTCCCATGACAAAGCTGTGCACCCGGTGCCACTCTGCTGCGGGCATTCACCCTTCCTTCACATCCACCTCATCAGGTGGATGCCCCCTCACCCCCCACTCCGCCACCCCCCACCTCCTTCCACCCGCCTGTCGTGCAGCGCACCGGACCGGCCCATCCCGTCGGTCCGCCCCACCTCGGCCCCGACCAGAGGCCGACCGTCGCACCGAAGGAGAAACCGTTGCCCCGGCGACACCCTGCCACCCCCCGGCGCAGACGCGCCTCACTCATCGCCCTCGCCACCGCCGGCACCCTGCTGACCCTCGGGGTCCAGACCGGCACCGCCTCCGCGGCGCCCGACGACCGAGGGCCCGCGAAGATCACCGCCACGCCCCGTGCCGGCGCCGAACCGATCGCCCTGTCCCCGGCCCGCCGCGCCTCACTGATCAAGAGCGCCCGGACCGCCGCCGGTACGACCGCCCAGCGGCTCGGCCTCGGCGGACAGGAGAAGCTCGTCGTCAAGGACGTCATCCAGGACGCCGACGGCACCACCCACACCCGCTACGAGCGCACCTACGCCGGGCTGCCCGTCCTCGGCGGCGACCTGGTCGTCCACGTCAGGAGCGGCCGCACCACGGTCAGCAGGGCGAGCGATGCCACCCTCGCGGTGTCCTCCCTCACCCCGAAGCTCTCCGCGGCCTCCGCCGACGGCAAGGCACTCGCCGCCGCCAAGAAGGCCGAGGTCAAGAGCGCCGGGACGGAGAACGCGCCCCGCCTCGTCGTCTGGGCCGGCACCGGCAAGCCGGTCCTCGCCTGGGAGACCCTCGTCGAGGGCGTGCAGCAGGACGGCACCCCGAGCGAGCTCCAGGTCGTCACCGACGCCGGCACGGGCAAGCAGATCCTCGCCGCCGAGAAGGTGCACACCGGCACCGGCACCGGCCAGTACGCCGGCAGCGTCCCGCTCGGCACCACCGCCTCCGGATCGACGTACCAGCTCGTCGACGGCGAACGCGCCGGACACAAGACGTACGACCTGAACCAGGGCACCTCGGGCACCGGGACCCTCTTCACGGACGACAACGATGTCTGGGGCGACGGCACCCCGTCCAACCGCCAGACCGCCGGTGTCGACGTGGCCTTCGGCGCCGCCGCCACCTGGGACTACTACAAAGAGGTTTACGGCCGCAACGGCATCCGTAACGACGGGGTCGCCGCCTACAGCCGCGCCCACTACGGCAACTCCTACGTCAACGCGTTCTGGCAGGACAGCTGCTTCTGCATGACGTACGGCGACGGCTCGGGCAACACCCACCCGCTGACCGCCCTCGACGTGGCCGCCCACGAGATGAGCCACGGCGTCACCGCCGCCACCGCCAACCTCACCTACTCCGGGGAGTCCGGCGGTCTGAACGAGGCCACCTCGGACATCTTCGCCGCGGCCGTCGAGTTCTACGAGAACCTCCCGGCCGACCCCGGCGACTACCTCGTCGGCGAGAAGATCGACATCAACGGCAACGGCACCCCGCTGCGCTACATGGACAAGCCCTCCAAGGACGGCTCCTCCCGCGACAGCTGGAGCTCCACCCTGGGCAGCGTCGACGTCCACTACTCCTCGGGCCCCGCGAACCACTTCTTCTACCTGCTCTCCGAGGGCAGCGGCGCCAAGACGATCAACGGCGTCTCCTACGACAGCCCGACCTACGACGGCCAGGCCGTGTCCGGCATCGGCATCACCAACGCCGCCGCGATCTGGTACCGGGCGCTGACGACGTACATGACCTCGTCGACGAACTACGCCGGGGCCCGCACCGCGACCCTGTCGGCCGCCGCCGACCTCTTCGGCGCCTACAGCCCGACCTACCTGGCCGTCGCCGACGCCTGGGCGGCCATCAACGTCGGCAACCGGATCGCCCTCGGCGTCAACGTCGCCCCGATCGCCGACCAGACCAGCGGCATCGGCCAGGCGGTCAACCTCCAGGTGGACGCCTACACCACCAACTCGGGCGCCGGCCTGACCTACGAGGCGAGCGGACTGCCGGACGGGCTGAGCATCAGCGCGAGCGGTCTGATCTCGGGCACGCCGACCACCCTCGGCACCGGTGACGTGACCCTCAAGGTCACCGACAGCACGGGGGCGTCCGTCACGGACACCTTCAGCTGGCGGATCGCGTACATCTACGCCAACGCCACCCGGGTCGACATCCCCGACAACGGCGCCGCCGTCGAGTCCCCGGTCACCATCACCGGCCGCGACGGCAACGCCTCCGCCACCACCTCGGTCTACGTCAACATCGTCCACACCTACCGCGGTGACCTGACGGTCGACCTCGTCGGCCCGAACGGCACGGTCTACTCGCTGCTCAACCGCAGCGGCGGCTCCGCCGACAACGTCGACCAGACCTTCACCGTCAACGCCTCCGCCCAGCCGCTCAACGGCACCTGGAAGCTCCGCGTCCAGGACCGTGCGTCGATCGACGTGGGTTACATCCAGAACTGGCAGCTGACGCCCTGACCCCGGTCATCAGCCATCCCTGACCTGGCCATTCATCGATCTCGGGTCAGGACAACGCTCCACGACCGCCGCCCGGGCCCTCGAGGCCCCGGGCGGCGGCCCGTTTCGAGCCCCCGCCAGGGGCGGGCGGCTCACCGCCGGGCGCGCCGGGGCAGGGGAGCGGCGTCCGCGGCGAGCTGGGCCAGGGGGGTGCCGCCCGCCCACAGCAGCAGCCGGGGGCCGTCGATCAGATGCGTGTGGCCCCGGCGCGCGGCCCACACCTCGTCGCGGTGGGTGAACGTGCCCCGGTGCACCACGAGCCGCAGCGCGGGCCCGGACCACCCGCGCGCCGCCGCCCGCGCCCGGCAGGAACAGGCCTCGTCCTCGTCGGGCAGCGGTTCGGCCACCGGACGGAACGCCACGTCGAGTACCCGCCCCCGGCCGTCCCGGGCGGCGAGGTGCAGGGTGTCGTGGCGCGGCGGCGGCAGCACCCGCCAGCCGTCCCGCCGCAGCATCCGGGCCACCGCCACGACCAGCGCCGGCATGTCCAGCTCCGCCAGCTCCTGCGCGGTGTAGCGGCCTGCGCGCCGCCGGGTGTACGGCCGTGACCGGCGCCGTACGACCGTACCGGTGGCGGCCAGTACCAGCAGGACCGGGACACAGGCCCCGGCGCCGAAGGTCCGGGCGACCAGCACCAGCCCCACGACCAGCGCGCACACGGCCACGACCAGCAGGGCGAGCGCCGGCAGGACCTCCGCCAACCGGGGCCCGGCACGGCCCGCCGCTCGCAGCTCCCGCACCGCCCGGCGCCGCCGGGCCCGCCCCGACGCGCCCTCCGGTAATCGCTCCCGCCCGCCTGCCGTCACGGTCGCCCCCCAGCCCGTTGCACCCCGATGTGCGAGTGAGAGCGGGCTACCCGTCGACGCGCGGGCGATGCGGAGAACGCTTCCGTGCGCCCCTTTCCGCCCCGCACTTTGGCCGAAGACCGCTCCTGCCGCTTCCACCGCTCCTGCCGCTCCCATGTCCCATGGCCTCGCCCCCGCTCCGGGCGGCTGTCCCGGGGCGTTGTCAGTGGGTCGTGCCAAGCTGCTCGTCATGGACGAGGCTGAGTTCTTGCGGGGCCGGGTGTACGGCGCCGATCACGACGACGCGGGCCCCCGCCCGGACCGCGCGTACGCCGAGCTGGTGGGCGGCCCGCTCGACGGCCTGCTGCTCGACGTCACGGACCGCACCGACCACGAGCGGGGCGAGGTGGAACTCACCACGGAAATAGGCCGCTACGGCCCGGGCGGCCGGACCCTGTACGTGCGGCGGCCCACCGACACCGCCCGCTTCGACTGGCGCGGTGACACTCCGGGGAGTCCCTGACGCAGTGTCACGGAGCGTCTGTACCCGACCACTGTCCGCTGCTACCATCAAATCGACTGGGCTCAAAGAGGAGATCTGGAGGCCGAGGTTGATCGTGAAAGCGCAGGAAGTTGCGGCGCGAAGCGTCAATGCCGACTTAGAGATCCTGCCTCTGTACAACGAGGTGGACTTCGCTTTCGATGTGGCGCGGGCGAAATTGGACGGACGTCATCCGGTATGCGTCAACCACGTCAGCGACAGAATGTACTACTTCCTCTCCGGTGAAGCCACCGTCACCATCGGGAAGAAGACCTACACCGCCCGCGCGGGTGACACAGTGATCATCCGAAAGGGAGAGTGTCATGGTCTGCTGGGCTCCGCTGAATACCTCGTGGTGACCTCACCGTCCTTCAAACCGGAAAACGAGTCCTGGCTTTAAGGAAGCCACATGAGGACGATCAGGATCGGGAATCCTGGCAGAGGCCGTCGGCCCCTTCCCTGCGGTGCAGGCGAACGTACGGTGATCATTGCGAGCGTCGGCACATCGCAGTCGTCCGATTCCACCGAAGTGGAGTTCAAGAAGTGCGTGGCCGCGGCGAACGCCGGAGCGGACGTCGTCGCCGACCACAGTTTCTACGGTGACATACCCGCATTCCACGCCCGCGTCGCCGCGGACGTCGACGCCTGTCTGTCGACCGTGAGCTGTTACGAGTTCGCCGGCCGCCATCCCAAACGGGAATGGCCGCGGCTCGACTCCCGGCGCATGGTGGACCTCGTGGCCGAGCAGGCCGCACGCGGCGTGGACCTGATGACCGTCCACGCCTCTCTCACCCGCGCGGAGACCGCTCGGATCGACCGCAACGCCCGGCTCATCCCCACGACGAGCAAGGGCGGCGGAATCATCGCCAACTACATGCGCCTCACAGGACGCGAGAATCCCTACTACGAGCACTTCGACGAGCTGCTCGACGTCCTCGCCGACGCAGGAGTCACGCTGTCCCTGGGCACCACCTTCCGGGCCGGATCGGTCTGCGACGGGTGGGACGAGCTGATGGCCGGTGAGATGCGGCGCATGGGGGAACTGGTCGAGCGCGCGCTGGCGCGCGGGGTGCCCGTCATGGTCGAGGGCCTCGGCCACGCCGCACTGTCGGCCATCCCCACCTACATCCGGCTGGCCAAGGCGTACTGCCGCGGAGTGCCGTACCGCGTGCTCCCCATGGCGACGGACCGCGCGCTCGGCTACGACCACATCTCGGGAGCGATCGCCGCCAGCGTCGCCGTCGCGCACGGCGCCGATGTCGTGACCGCCATGAGCCGCGCGGAACATATCGGTCTTCCGAACTGGGAAGACATGGAGGAAGGCATCATCGCCACCCGGGTGGCCGTGGCCTGTGGGGAACTCACCAAGCTCGGGGATTTCGAGCGCGAGCGACAGATGAGCCGCGCCAGATGGGCCCAGGGGTGCAAGGGGGACTGGAGAATGGCCGTGTATCCGGAAGGCGCCGAAAGAGCCCTGGCGCAACGGGGGCGCCGGCACGATCATTTGATCCAGTGCGGTATGTGCGGTGATTTCTGTGGAATCAACGCCGGGATCGCCGCGGTCAAGCTCGGTCCCACACGGTTGACCGATGATTGACTGGATATCGCGTCGCGCACATCTGGCCACCCTCGTCATCACGTTTCTGGTGGCCGCGGTGTCGGGACTGTACATCAATGTGCTGACGTCCCGTATGGACGAGGACCGGGGGATCGGCTTGGGAGCCGCTTTCTCGGATCTCGGCATGTGGCATGCGGTCGGCCTGCTCGCCTTCGCCCTGCTGGCGTTACAGTACCGGATCTCCACACACGCCGACCGGACCCTCGTCGCCAGTTCGGACGACCTGATCAAAGAAGTTCTCAAAGCCGCCGCGAAATCCCTGGTCTTTCCGAGCACCCTCAGTAACATCCGCGGTTTTGTCAAGATATTCGACCCCGACGGCGACCGGCTCCGGGTGCATTATTCGTATCACGCTTCGGGTGACGCCGAACGCATCGTTTCGTATCCCGCGAGCTTCGGCGTCAGCGGGCAGGCATTCACCCAGCGGCATGCCGTGTTCAGTGAACTTCCGCCCGATCATCTGAACCAGTACAGCCCCGAGCTGCGCGGCCAGATCCATCCGGACATCCGCACGGTCATCGCGGCGCCCCTCATGCGATCGTTCCACGACCGCTCCCGGCCCCTGGGCGTGCTGACCTTCGACAGCACCCTGCTGCCCCATGAACTCGGGATGGACCGGCCCGAGGCGAAGGTCCTGGTGCAGCAATGGGCCGACGTCATCGCGCAGTTGCTCATCGCGAAAGGCGTCTGATCCATGGCCCCCATCGAGCTGCGCCTCGCACCGGGATTTCCCGGCTACGCCCGGCACCTGTTGGAGAAGGCGGCACGGCTGATCGCCGACCCGCACGAGAACGCGGGGGCGGTACTGCTCGACGGCACCGGCGCCGAGTTCGCCGCCTCCACGGCCGACCTCGCCGACGGCTGCGCGGAGCCCGTCGTGGTCGACATGGCCAGGCGGGCCGGTCTGCTCGACCTTCGCGTCCTCGCCCTGGTCACCGCCGGCGCACCCAACACCGGCGTCACCCTGCCCTGCGGCGGCTGTCGGCAGATCCTCTGGGAAGCCGCCTTCGCCAACGACAGGGACATCGAGATCTACTGCGCCGACGCGTCCCTCTCGGAGATCGTCCTGGTCACCGCCACAGAACTCCTTCCCCGATAGGACGCCGCGGTGATGCGAGAGTACGGATTCGTCCGCACCCCCCGTGCCGTCTACCGGCTGTTCGGCCGGCATCACCCGCCGGGAAAGGCCCTGCTGCTCCTGCGCTACCACCACTCGGCCGGACGCTGGCACAAGCCCGGCGTCTTCGAGGCCGAGGTGATGTCGGGAGCCGTGCTCGACCTGTACGACGTACCCCTGTATCCCGTCCATCACTACGGAATCGCCCTCGGGGTCGCACCGCTGGATTCGGACACGTTCACCGAGTACTTCGATCCCCTGACCGCGGCCCGGGGATCCGCCGTTCGCACCCTCTGCCTGGCTGCCGGGCTCCCCGAGGGCATGGTGGGGGTCACGGGATCACGCCTGGTCGGCCTCGCGCACCGGAACTCCGATCTGGACCTGGTCGTGTACGGGCCGAACGGGCCCGCGGCCGGGGCGGAGCTCCTGAGAACGAGTTCCCTCTCGCAGGACCGAGCAGCCGAAATGTCGTCCACGATGCGACGGATGCGCTCCCTGAACGGCATCCCCGTTCCCCGCGAGACCGAACGGAACATCTTCAAAGGAGTCATCCGCGACGGCGACCTGCCGCGCAAGCTCGATCTGCACTACGCGGAGAGCGACGAGGACGCCACCTCGCTTCCGCTGCCCGCAAGCATCCCGGTCGCGGAGCGGCACCTTCGGCAGGTCACCGTCGTCGACGCAGGACGACGGCACCTCTTTCCGGGGCATCTGGAGTGCCGGACGGCGGACGGCCGGGCGTGCCGTATGGGGATCAACGACCATGTGCTGAGTCTGCTGCTCCCCGGAGACCGTTTCTCCGCCCTGTGCACCGAGGTCAGGGGTGAGTCGGACGACGTGGCGCGGTATGTCGCCCGCACCGTCACCGAGGTCGCCCTGCGATGACGGCCGGGAAACTCATCGCCTTCGAGGGCCTGAACGGTGTCGGCAAGACGACGCTGGTCCGTGGCGTCGCGGAGGCGCTCGCCCTTCCCCGGGTAGCCACCCCGCCGGCCGCGGCCTCGGCCGCGCGCGCCGCCTTCGACGAAGCCCCCTTCTCCGAAGCGGCGTTGCTCTTCTATCTGAGCTGGGTGAAGCACACCAGCGACAGGCTCGCGGTCGGCGACCCGGGCCCGGTCGTGCTGTGCGACCGGTACGTGGCCTCCACCCAGGCGTACTTCACGGCCGCGGGACTGCCCCTGGCCCGGACGCTGATCGCCGGCCTGGACATCATTCCGCCCGCACTCACCGTCCTGGTCACCGCCGACGAGCCGGTCCGTGTGGAGCGGCTGGGGGCACGTGACCGCCGCCGGGCGATCGACAGGGCGACGTGCGACGACGATTTCCGTACCGTCGTACTGCGCGTCTACCGGTCCCACAGCCCGCTCTGCGAAGTCGATTCGACCAGGTGCTCGCCGCGGGATCTGATGGACCGGACCGTCGAGCAGATCCGTGGTTTTCTGTGACGCAGTGCCCCCGGACTTCTTGGGAGACCCCGTCATGACCCATGTCGCGCACCCCGAGCGATACGACAACGGAATGCTCTACCGCCGCACCGGACGCTCCGGCCTCGACCTCCCCGTCCTGTCCCTCGGGTACTGGCACAACTTCGGTGACGACCGGCCGTTCGAAAAGCAGCGGGAGATCGCGCTGCGCGCCTTCGACCTCGGGATCACCCACCACGATCTGGCGAACAACTACGGTCCCCCCTACGGCTCCGCCGAGCTCAATTTCGGCCGCCTGATGAAGCAGGATCTCGGGCCCTACCGCGACGAGCTGGTGATCTCCACCAAGGCCGGATGGGACATGTGGCCCGGCCCCTACGGACAGGGCGGCGGCTCGCGCAAGCACCTCCTGGCCTCGCTGGACCAGTCCCTGCGCCGCATGGGCCTCGACCACGTCGACATCTTCTACTCCCACCGCCTCGACACCACCACGCCCCTCGAAGAGACGATGACGGCGCTCGCCACGGCGGTGCGGCAGGGGAAGGCCCTCTACGTCGGCATCTCGTCCTACGACGCGGAACGCACCCGCGTCGCCGCGGGCCTGCTGCGGGAACTGGGAACGCCGCTGCTCATCCATCAGCCGTCGTACAGCATGCTCAACCGCTGGATCGAGACCGACGGCCTGCTGGACGCCGCCCAGGAGGAGGGGGCCGGAGTCATCGGATTCACGGCGCTGGCCCAGGGCATGCTGACCGGGCGTTATCTCGACGGCGTCCCCGAGGACTCGCGGGCGGCGCAGGGCACCTCGCTGGACGCGGCCTGGCTCTCGGACGACATGCTCGGGCGTCTTCGTGCCCTCGACGACATCGCGGCACGCCGCGGCCAGAGCCTGGCGCAGATGGCGCTCGCCTGGGCGCTGCGCGACCCGAGGGTCACCTCCCTGGTCATCGGGGCCTCCAGGACCGGGCAATTGGAGCAGAACGTGGCCGCGCTGAAGAACCTTCACTTCGGCGCCGAGGAACTCGCCGAGATCGACCGGTACGCCACCGACGCCGGCGTCGACCTGTGGCAGGACGCCCGCCTCGGCAGGCTGCGCTGAGTCCCGGGGCGCCACAACGCGAGGTGGCCGAAAGTGTGTTCGTTCGATCGTACGAACATGCTCGCCATGGGGTTACTTCTCTGACAGTGGCTTGATAGGAAACTTTCCTGTCAGTTCGCTCACCCCCCACTCCCTGGAGCCACTGTGGTGCCCATACCCGCCTCCCGCCGTACCTTCCTCGCCCTCACCGGAGCCCTGGCCGGGGCCGTGGCGGCCACCCCGCTGCTCGCCCCCTCCCGGGCGGGCGCCGTGGCCGCGGCCGGGCTCGACGACCCGGCGAAGAAGGAGATCGCGATGAAACTGGTGTCGAGCGCGGAGAACTCCTCGCTCGACTGGAAGGCCCAGTACAAGTACATCGAGGACATCGGCGACGGCCGCGGCTACACCGCCGGGATCATCGGCTTCTGCTCCGGCACCGGCGACATGCTCGACCTGGTGGAGCTCTACACCGACCGCAAGCCCGGCAACGTCCTCGCCAAGTACCTCCCGGCGCTCCGCTCGGTCGACGGCAGCGACTCCCACGCGGGGCTCGATCCGAACTACCCCAAGGACTGGCGCAAGGCCGCCCAGGACACCGCCTTCCAGCGGGCGCAGAACGACGAACGCGACCGGGTCTACTTCAACCCGGCCGTCAAGCAGGGCAAGACGGACGGCCTGCGGGCCCTCGGCCAGTTCGTCTACTACGACGCGATCGTGATGCACGGCGACGGCGACGACCCCACCAGCTTCCGCAACATCCGCAAGCGCGCCTTGCGCAGCGCCAAGCCGCCCGCCCAGGGCGGCAACGAGACGACGTACCTCAACGCCTTCCTCGACGCGCGCGTCTGGGCCATGAAACAGGAGGAGGCGCACAGCGACACCAGCCGCGTCGACACCGCCCAGCGGGTCTTCCTGCGCAAGGGCAACCTCGACCTCGACCCGCCGCTGGACTGGAAGGTCTACGGCGACAGCTACCACCTCGACTGACCGGCGCCGGCGCTACCCGGGACCGGGCGGTGCCTCGACCACGTCGAGCGTCGCCCGGCCGACGGTCAGCACGCCGTCGGACAGCGGCGTGCACCGCACACCACCCTTGTCGCGCAGCGCGCGCCGCGCCCCCGGCCCGACCGTGACGTCCATCCAGGCGCACGGCCGGGCCGGCCGGTTCACGGCGAACACCACGGGACCTGCCCCACTGTCGAGCGCGATCGTCGAGCCCACGCAGGCGTCGATGTCGAAGCCCCGGAGCAGGATGTTCCGCCGGGTCTGCCGCAGGCCCAGGAAACCTCCTGGCCGCTCCGGCAGACTCTCGGCCGCCATGATGGTGACCGCCGCGTCGCGGTGGGCCGGACGGCCGAAGTACCGGTCGCCGACCAGCCCCAGGCCCCGCCGGACCTCCACCCGCGACACCCGCTCGTCCTCGGGCCCGTCCGCCGGTCCGGCCGAGGGACGTCCCGCGAACCGGTGCGCGGTCGACACCAGCAACTCCACCACCTCGACCTCGGTCATGACCTCAGCCTAGGGCCCTGCTGACGGATCTCCGCGGCGTCGCGACCCCCGGTGCTATGGCTTCAGCGGCAGCGTCGAGCAGTTCGACGACGCGGGCCGGCCGTCGAGCCGGTCGGTCAGCCACGAGATCGCGTCGCCCTGGTCGGTGAGCAGGGGAGCGAAGTGGTTGAGCAGCGCCCGGCCCAGGCCGGGCAGCACCACCGGCTTGTACGTGACGTCCACGCCCTTCGCGCACCAGGCCACGGCGAGCGCCCGCGCCTGGGCGTGGGGGACGAGATCGTCGGCCGTGCCGGTCGCCAGCCGCACCGGGGACGTCGGCCTCAGCGTGCCGATGCGCTGGTCGGCGAGGAACGACTGGAGCGCCGGCTCCTCCTCGACGATGTCGCTGATCGAACTGCCGTCCGTGGTCCAGGAGGTGCTGCGGGCCGAGTTGTAGGCGAGCAGGGCGTCGCCCACGCACATGGTCGACAGGTCCTTGAGGGCCGCCTTGCCGGCCGCGTTGAGATGCGCTTCCGCGATCGGCTTCAGCCTGGGGTCGGACTCCACGAACCCGTTGACCGACCAGCCCAGCGCCCCCGCGAGGTCGCTGCCGTCGATGGCCCGGGTGACCGCGGCCAGATCGGCGGGCGGGGCGCCGGTGTAGGTTCCGGCGAGGGTGACGTCGGGGGCGTAGGAGGGCTGGAGTTCGGCGGCGGCCGCCGTGGCCCCGCCGCCCTGGCTGTAGCCGTACAGCGCGACCCGGGAGGCGGTCGTGAGGGACGTACCGCCGAGGGAGCGGGCGGCGCGGACGGCGTCGAGGACTGCGTGCGCCTCGTCGACCCGGTTGACGTAGGTGTGCAGCCGGTCCGTCGCGCCCAGGCCGGGGTAGTCGGTGACCACGACGGCGATGCCGCGCGCGAGCAGCCGGTAGATCGCCAGGTTCTCGTAACCGACCGACAGCGTCTGCAGATTGACGGTGAGCGGGTGCTCCAGTCCGAGGGAGGCGGCGCACTGGTCGCCCTGTCCCATCGTGCCGGGGGCCACCGCGACCAGCGGCCGGGCCCCGCTGCCCCGCCAGGCGGCCGTCGGCTCGATGTAGGCGCCGGTGACCGCGACGGGCCCGCCCGCGGAGTCCGTGGACTTGTACATCAGCCGGGTCGCCGTGCCGGGGAGCGGGCCGTCGACGCCGGGCAGGATCAGGGCGAGGGGGAGGGCTTCGGTGCGGACCAGGGCGCCGTCGGCCGCCGGGAGGGTGGCGGGCGGGTTGTAGAAGGTGGGGACGGTGACACCGCGCGAGACGACGGCGTCCGTGGCCGTGTCGTCGGCGGCGGCGGCCGGGACGGCCGTCGTGCCGAGGCAGGCGGCCACGGTCACGGCCGCGGCCAGCAGTCTGGTGGGGGTGGGCATGGCGGACCTCCGGGGGAGAAGGGAGGCCCGAGCCTTCCTCTGCGGCTCGGGTGGGGGACGGCACGGAGTGCCGGTCGTCCCGACCGCAGCCCCGTACCGCTCTTAGACGAACTGTCAGGACGGTACCGACCAGGGGGTTACCGCGGGTACCAGCCGGTAGGTTACGGTTCGGTAATATGACTGCGGGTGCTCGGGGGGCCACCCTCAACAGGGGCTACGACCTGTGTGGTTGACTGCTTGAATGTTGCGAGAGTCGGTCTTCCGAACCATGGACCTGCCGCCGCGCGACCGCTTCGACGCCTGGGCCCAGCGCATGGGGAGCACCCACGCACCCATGCGGCTCACCACCGACCGCACCGAGGACTACCGCGGCCATCAGCGCGTGATCGAGCTGGGCGAGGTCGTCGTGTGGCCGGCGACCATGGACCCCCTCAGGTTCCACCGCACGGCCAGACTCGTCCGGCAGTCCGACCCCGAGACGTACCATCTGTCGCTCCTGCTGAAGGGCGAGGGCGCGGCCGTCTGGGACCGGCGCCAGGCCGTCTACCGGATCAACGACTTCCACACCAATTCCTCGTCGCGGTCCTGGGAGGTGTCCACCGGCCCCGACCCCGTCACGATCGTCGGCGTGGAGATCCCGCGCACCCTCGTGGCCGTACCGGGGCACCGCGTCGACCGGATCCTGGGCGGCCTCGTCTCGGGCCGCGAGGGCAGCGGCGCGCTACTGGCCCAGTTCCTGCGCCAGCTGATCTCGGACACCGGGCCCTACCGGCCCTCCGACGCCCCCCGGCTCGGCACGGTCGTCGCCGACCTGGTCACGGTCGCCTTCGCGAACGCCGTGGACGCCGACCCGAGCCTGCCGCCGGAGACCCGCAGCCGCACCCTCGTCCTGCACATCAAGGACCATGTCCGCCGCCACCTGGCCGACCCGGACCTCACACCCGCCCGGATCGCCGAGGCCCACCACATCTCCCGCAGCTATCTGTACCGCCTCTTCCAGGACGAAGGCGTCGGCATCGCCTCCTACATCCGCGACCAGCGGCTCGCGGGCGCCCACCGCGACCTCACCGACCCGGCCCTGAGCGGCCTGCCGATCCACGCGGTGGCCGCCCGCTGGGGCTTCTTCCGCGCCGCCGAGTTCACCCGCGCCTTCCGCACCGCCCACGGCCTCCCGCCCAGCGAAGTACGGGAGCGGGCGCGGGCTTCGCGCACCGGCGAGCCGGGCGCGGGGGTCGTGACTGCGGGGGTGGTGACTGCGGGTGTGGTGACTGCGCGCGACGGCGCGCGGGACGCGGACGTGGTGACGGCGTGAGGCGGTGCTCCCGGTGCGGCCGCGGTGCCGTCGCGCGGCGGTGAGCCGAAGTCGGCCGCGGTGACGTCGTACGAGGACTAGCCGGATGTGGACGCGGTGCCAACGAGCCGTGGACCGTGCGCCAACGACATACCGCCTGCACCTGGCGCATCCTGGTGATCAACCGCGGCACGGATATCCGCGGGGCCGGCGCCGGGCCAGGACTGCGGGGGAGTCCTGGCCCGGCGCCGCCGTGTCCCCCGGGTGATCGAGTGGTGACGGCCTGGGCGGGGGCGTACGGTCGAACGGTGGATCCGGCCCTGGACACCACCGTCCACGGTCACCTCCCTCGGGCCCGCTCCGGGCGGGCTACACGACGCCATGACCAGCGCTCCGCAGCCGACCCCCGCGACCGAGACCACCGCCCCGCAGAACGGCGGTGGCGGACACGCGATGGCGCTGCTGGTCATCGCCTCGTGCCAGTTGATGGTGGTCCTCGACATCACCATCGTGAACATCGCGCTCCCCGACATCCAGCGCTCCCTGGACTTCTCCACCACCAGCCTGTCGTGGGTCGTCAACGCCTACACGCTGACCTTCGGCGGCCTGTTGCTGCTCGGCGGCCGGGCGGGAGACATCCTCGGCAGACGGCGCGTGTTCATCGTCGGCGTGCTGGTGTTCGTCCTCGCGTCCCTGCTCGGCGGCCTCGCCCAGAACGAGGGCCAACTCCTGTCCGCGCGGGCCCTGCAGGGCGTAGGCGGAGCCATCGCCTCCCCGACCTCCCTCGCCCTGATCAGCACCACCTTCCGTGAGGGGCCCGAACGCAACCGTGCCTTCGGCGTGTTCGCGGCGGTCTCGGCGGGCGGCGGCGCGATCGGCCTGCTCGCCGGCGGCATCCTCGTCGAGTATCTGAACTGGCGGTGGGTGCTCTTCGTCAACGTCCCCATCGGTCTGCTCATCGCGCTCGCCACCCCCCGCTACATCAAGGAGTCCGAGCGCCACCCGGGCCGCTTCGACCTCGCCGGCGCGTTCACCTCCACCCTCGGCATGGTGCTGCTGGTCTACGGCTTCATCCGGGCCGGACAGGACGGCTGGCGCGACACCCTCACGCTCGCCTCGTTCGGCGCGGCCGTCGTCGTCCTCGCCGTGTTCATCCTGATCGAGCGGCGCTCCCGGCAGCCGATCACCCCGCTGCACATGTTCGCCGACCGCAACCGGGCGGGCACGTACGGCATCATGCTGTGCCTGGCCGCCGCGATCTTCGGCATGTTCTTCTTCCTGACGCTCTTCGTCCAGAACGTGCTCGACTTCAGCCCGCTCGCCGCCGGCTTCGCGTTCCTGCCGGTCAGCGCGGTCATCGCGGTCGGCGCCGGACTCGCCTCACGGTTCCTGCCGACGTACGGCCCCAAGCCCTTCATGGTCGTCGGCGCGATCCTCGCCGCGGCGGGCCTCGGCTGGCTCACGCTCACGGACGTCGACTCCACCTACGCGGGCAGCATCCTCGGCCCCATGCTCGTCTTCAGCCTCGGCATGGGCATGGAGTTCGTGTCGCTGACCCTGATGGCCCTCTCCAACGTCCCCACGCCCGAGACCGGCGCCGCCTCCGGCCTCCTCAACGCTACGCAGCAGGTGGGCGGTTCGCTCGGCCTGTCCATCCTGGTCACCATGTACGGCACGGCCAGCCGCAACGAGGCGAACGACCAGATCCCGGCCTTCCTCGCCCAGGCCACCCCCGCCGAACGCCTCCGCTTCCAGCGCACCGGCCAACTCCCCGCCCCCTGGTCCGACCACGTCCTCACCGCCGGCGTCTCGGCCGCCTTCGTCATGGCCGCGATCTTCACCGTCCTCGCCGCCCTGATCGCCATGGTGGTCATCCAGGTACGCCCCTCGGACCTGGAACGCCTCCAGGGCGGCGCGGGACCGCCCGGGGCCTGAGCGGCTGCCGCCGCAGGGGTGGCGCAGGGATGGCGCAGGAATGCCGCAGGGATCAAGCGCCGTCCTGCGATCCGGTCGAGGCCGGAGCGGTCCGTCGGTAGATGGTGCCGCCGGGGGCGTACCAGCCCGCCTTCTTGCGTACCGCGCGGCTCGGGTCGTTCGCGTGGGACGCCCGCAGGGCCGCGGCGGCGCGTGCGTCGGAGTGGGCGAACTTGCCGACCAGTTCGGCGGCCCTCGCCCGGACCTGTGGGTCGGGGTCCGCGGCCAGGTGACGGAGGGCGGGTTCGAGGACCCGGTCCGGGCCCGGAGCGCAGGTCTCGCCCTTGCACCGGTCACAGGCCAGCGCATGGAATGCCGCGATCCTGACGCGAGCGTCGGGGTCGTCCGCCATGGCGACGAGTTGACCCATCGACCCGGTGTCGACCAGGTGATCGAGAAGGCGGCAGCAGCCCTCACGGACGGCCGGATCCGCGTCGCGCAGGCCGACGCGGATCGCGCTCAGCGCGTTCTCCCCGCGGCGCAGCAGCTCGCGGTATGCCGCCACGGTGCGTTGGGGATCACCGAGGCATGAGACGAGGGCTTCGTTGTCGGTCCTGACGAATCCGAGCATGCCCTCAGTCTCGGTTCACGGGGCGAAGTCCGGCAAAGGGATTTTTCAGGTCATCGCCCCGCGTCCCGGCGGCGCAGGATCACACGCCCCTCCCGCACCGCCGCCGCCATCGCGAAGTCGTGCGTGTCCGCCTCCAGGCACAGGGTCATGTCCTCCGGGTGGATCCCGCGGTGGCCGCGCCGGACTCCGTCGGCGAGTCCCGCGGCGGCGGCGGAGGCGGCCGCGCGGTGCAGATACGGTGCCGGGTCCGCCGTACGCCCGGCGGTCAGGTCGGCGATGTACTCGGCGCAGGCGAGGTCCTCCTCGGCGCGCCCGTCCCGGCCGGTGATCACGTACGTCACCCGCCGGGGCCGTACGGCGCGGAGGGCGCCGGCGGTCGCGGCGGCCACGGTGAAACCGGCGCACAGCAGCAGCGGGGCGTTGCGTGCGGCGTGCGCGCCGACGGTGCCGTGGGTCGTCTTCTGCACGAGCGTGCGCCCGGCCAGGTCGAGGGAGCGCACCAGGGCGGGGGAGTTGACGGTGTCGAAGCCCGGCTCGGGTGACCCGTCCTTGAGCGTGATCCACTCGGGGTTGCCCGACTTGAGGGCGCGCGCCTCCTCCAGCGACTCGGCCAGGAAGATCCGCTCCGCGCCCCGGGTGAACGCCCAGGCGGCCGTGGTGAAGGCCCGCAGCACGTCGATCACGACGACCGCCTCGACGCCGTCCCAGCCGTCATCGCATTCGGGTATGCCGATGAAACGTTGCTCCATCCCGTCATGATGACCGACTCGGCGCCTCAACGGGGCGTGAATGCACGCCTCTTGACCTCGTGTGAGAGGGCGGCATAACGTTCCGGCGTTTTGAGAAGGGGATTGAAACGATTCACTCCATGCTTCACTCCTCCTCTCGTGGTCACGACCCTGGGGAGCGTCCTGTGCCGGAGAGCGTCTCGTCGCGCGGCCTGTCCCGCCGTACCGTCCTGGCCGCCGGGCTCACGGCGGGAGCCGTCGCGACGGTGGGACCGGGACCCGCTGCGGCGGCGGCCGTGGCGGGTCCGGAGACCGCCCATGAACACGGCCCGTCCGCCGGCTGGTTCGCCGATCCGGTACGCGGCCTGCGCCCGAAGTTCCGCTGGTGGTGGCCCGACGGTCTGGTCGACCCCGACGAGATCGCCCGGGAGGTCGACGCGATCGCCGACGCCGGGTTCGGTGGCGCGGAGATCGCCGCGGTCCACCACAGCGTCAAGGACAAGTCGGTCCTGGACACCGCCCACCACGGCTGGGCGAGCCGGCCGTGGCGCGAGGGCGTCGAGGCGGCCCTGCGCCGCGCCGCCCGCCGGGGCCTCACCCTCGACCTCACCCTCGGCCCCAGCTGGCCCGTCGCCGTCCCCGGCCTCACCCCGGACGACGAGGCCGCCGCCCGCGAACTCGTCCTCGGACGGGTCCGGTTGACCGCCGGAACCCGCTACGAGGGCCCGGTGCCCGCCCCCGGCCGCGCCCCCGCCACCGGCGTGACCCGCCAACTGCTCCTCGCCGTGCAGGCCGCCCGGATCGAGCCCGCGTACTCCACCCGCAAGGAACTGGGCCTCGACCCCTCCAGCGTCCGCGACCTCACCGCCACCGTCACCGGCGCCGGCCTGACCTGGACCGCGCCGGACGACGGCGACTGGGTGCTGCTCGCCTACTGGCTGCGCGGCTCGGCCCAGCAGCCCGAGTCCGGCCCCCACTCCGCGCCCGCCGCCTACGTGGTCGACCACCTCGGCGCGGCCGGCACCGCCGCCGTCACCGGCTTCTGGGAGCGGGAGATCCTGACACCGTCCCTGCGCGGCCTGCTGAGGGCGGCCGGCGGCGCCTTCTTCGAGGACTCCGTGGAACTGGAGACCGCCGGGCTGACCTGGACGCCCGCTCTGCCGGAGGCCTTCGAGCAGCACACCGGACGCCCCCTGCTGCCGTATCTGCCCGCCGTGATCCTCGACGGCTCCAACCAGGTGTTCGCCTTCGAGGCGCAGCTGACCCGGCAGATCCGGCACGACTTCTGGGAGACCGTCTCCGGCCTCTTCAACCGGCACCATGTCCGCGCCCTGCGCGACTGGGCCCACTCGCTCGGCATGAACCTGCGCGCCCAGCCCTACGGCCTGCAGACCGACGCCATCGCCTCGGCCGTGATCCTCGACATCCCCGAGGGCGAGTCCCTCGGCTTCAAGAACCTCGACGACCATCGCTGCCTGGCCGGCGGCCGGGACATGGCCGGGCGCACGGTCCTGTCCTGCGAGGCGGGCGCCTACAACGGGTCGGCGTACAGCACCACGTGGGACCGGTTCCTGCGCACCATGGGCGGCGCCTACGCGGCCGGCGTCAACCAGACCGTCGTGCACGGCTTCTCCTACGCCACCGTCCCCGGGGCGAGCTGGCCCGGCTTCGCCGCCTTCAGCCCCTACAACGGCGGGCCCGGCTACGGCGAGTCATGGGGCCCGCGCCAGCCGACCTGGCGCCACCTCAACGACATCGCCGACTACCTGGGCCGCGTCCACACCGTCCTGCAGTCCGGCACCGCCCGCGCGGACGTCGCGATCCTCCGCCAGACCGGCTACACCGCGACCGGCATCGGCGCCTCCTGGTTCACCGCCACCGGGGTCCCGCTCGGCTGGACCCACCAGTTCCTCAGCGGCCCCCTGCTGAGCCTGCCGAACGCCACGGTGCGCGGCGGCCGACTCGCCCCCGAAGGACCCGCCTACAAAGCCCTGTTCGTCGAAGGGGACTTCTTCTACGGCTCCACCCCCACCCTCGCCCTCACCGACGCCCGCAGACTGCTGGCCCTGGCCAGCGCCGGACTGCCCGTCGTCCTGCTGGGCGCCTTCGACCAGGCCGTCACCCCCGGCGTCCCCGACGACGGCGAGACCGAGCGGCTCCGGGACGTCCTCGCCCGTCTGCTCGCCCTCCCCACCGTCGTCCGCGTCACCGACAAGGCGGCCGTCGGCGACGCCCTCGCCGGCCTGGGCGTCACCGCCGACGTACGCCACGCCACCGCCTCCACCCTCCTCAACGCCCACCGCGCCACCGAGGACGCCGACTTCTACTACCTCTGCAACGGCAAGCACGCGGAGACGGTCAAGCCGCCCGTGGCCGCGCTCGACCACGACGTCACCCTGCGCCGCACCCGGGGCCGCACGGCCGTGCCGTATCTGCTCGACCCCTGGACCGGGCGGGCCGTGCGCCTGGCCCGCTACACCGAGGACGGCGACGACCTCACCCTGCGGGTCACCCTCCAGCCCGGACAGGTCGTGATCGTGGCCCTCGGCCGCCCCGGCCTCTTCGGCGACCGCCACGGAGGCCGCCCGTACGCCGTCACCACGGACGCCCCCGAAGTCCTGTACACCGAACGGGGGTTGACGGTCCGCACCGCCACGCCCGGCACGTACACCACCCGTCTCTCCACGGGCCGTACCGTCACCTCCACCGTCGCGTCCGTGCCCGACCCGATCACCCCGGAGCGGTGGGACCTGGAGGTCGAGGACTGGTCGCCGGGGGCCGGACCGACGCAGACCGAACGCCTGCGCCGCACCCTCACGCTCGACACCCTGCTGCCCTGGTCGCGCATCCCCGACCTCGCCGACTCCGCCGGCATCGGCCGCTACCGCACGACGGTCACCCTGCCGAAGGCATGGACGGCCGCCCACGACGCGCGGCTGGAGCTCGGCGTGGTCAGCGACACCGTACGGGTGACGGTGAACGGGACACGCGCACCGGCGGTCGACCGGCTCCACCCCGTGGTGGAGGTCGGCGCGCTGCTGCGCCCCGGCCGGAACCTGATCGAGGTGGAGGTCGCGACCCCGCTGGTCAACCGGCTGAGGGTGGCGCAGCCCGCCGTCTTCGGCAGCGTCGCCCGCCAGGACCACGGACTGTCGGGGCCGGTACGGCTGGTGCCGTACGCCCGCAGAGCGCTCGCCTGACGGGCGCCGGGGTCAGCGGCCGTACCGTCCCCTGCCGAGGCGGTACAGCACGGCGTCCGCCATGGCGGCCTCGCCCTTGGCGTTGGGGTGGGCGGGCGCCGCCGGGGAGGCGGGCCTGAGCGGCTCGATCCAGCGGTCCGCCGCGGGCTTGCACATGTCGTGCCCGACGGTCGGCCCGTAGGTGTCGACGTACTCCGCCCGGCTTCCGTACGCCACCAGACGCAGCATCAGATTGAGACGCTTCTCGGTGTCCCGGAGGTAGGGGAAGTCCCCCGCCGCGAAGGGCACCGAGGGCGCGCAGCCGCTGCCGTCGTCGGGCAGGAGGTCCGGGTAGCCGACGACGAGCACCCGCGCGTGCGGCGCCCGGCGGTGCACGTCCCGCAGCACCTGGGCCACCTTGGGCGCCGTCCTGGCGATCGTGACGCTCAACTGGTCGACCCCGGAGGCCCCGTAGTACTTCTGGCAGGGGTTGCCGGCCGGGTCCTGCGCGGCCAGCGTGGCGCAGGTCCCGATGATGGTGCCGAAACCGATGTCGTTGCCGCCGATCTGCACGGTCACCAGGTCGGTGTTGCGGCCCACCGCGTCGAGCTGGGGACCGTTGGTGCCCTGCGCCTTCCACATGTGCTCGGTCGTCGCCCCGGAGCAGCTGACGTCCTTGAAGGGGGTCGCGCCGAGCCGCGCGGTCACGAGCGACGGGTAGTTGTGGTCGGACCGGGCGCAGTTGACGTCTATCTGCTGCGGGATGAAAGGACCGGAGGTGTACGAGTCCCCGAGGGCCACGTACTCCTTCGTCTTCCCACCGCCCTCACCGCCCCCACCGTGCGCCGCCGCGGGCACCGCCGAGGCGGCGACCAGGGCGCAACCACCCAGCGCCGCAAGCAAGGTGACCCCTCTGTGACGCCGTCCGAGCGAAACCTCTCCGCGTACCTCGCGCTGCATCGCAGCTCCTCCCCCCGAGCCCACCCGGGCCGGCGCCGGCGGCCCGAACGGCCGCCGTGCTGTTCGCCGGAGTTTGTATACCGCCCGGTAGCCCGCCAGGGCCAGAGGTGGGAGGGACTGTGTTCGCGCGCGTGTACGGGAGTTGAGGATCCGGGGCCCGCAGGTGCGGGCCGTCCGTCACGGGATCAGCCGGCGGCCGATGTCACGCGCTGCCGGGCCGGTGCCATCGCCCAGCGGATCGTCGCGGTCGTGGCCCGGCCGAGGGGCAGCAGGCAGACGTCCTCGACCAACGGCAGCCTGGGCAGCCGTAGTTGCTCGGTCGCCCACCGGGGCAGCAGCGCCACGGCGTTGGCGGCGAGCACCCCGTACGGGAGCCGGACGACGAGCGGCACGGGCGGGTGCAGCAGCAGGAAACGGGCGGCTTCCCGGGCCTGTTCGGTGACGGCCAGCTCCGGGCGGTAGGCGGCCAGCCGCTCGGAGAGTTCAGCCCTGCTCCGGGGCGGATCGGGGATGCCCAGCTCCACGGCGACCCGCGCCATGTCCTCGACATAGCCGTCGCACTCCGCGTCCGACAGCGGATGCGCGCCGTAGCGCTGATGGGCGCGCAGGAAGCTGTCCGTCTCGGCGATGTGCACCCATGCGAGCAGATGCGGATCGGAGGCGTGGTACGGCTCACCGCTCCCGGTGAGCCCCCGCACCCGCTCGTGCACCGCCCGCACCCGGGCACACGCCTGCTCGGCGTGCTCGGCGGTGCCGTACGTCGTCGTGGCCAGGAAGGCGCTCGTGCGCTGGAGCCGGCCCCACGGGTCGCCCCGGTACCCCGAGTGGGCGGCCACGGCGGCCATGGCGAGCGGATGCAGCGACTGCAGCAGCAGCGCGGACAGACCGCCGATGAACATGGAGGCGTCCCCGTGCACCCGGCGGACCGGACGCTCCGGCCCGAACCAGCGCGGGCCGGGGGTGCCGTGGATACGGGCCCGGCGGCGTTCGCCGTCCGGTCCGGCGACCCGGGTGAAGAGGCCCTCGCCCAGACGCGCGCGGGGGCCGCGGCCCCCTGCTTCGGCCGGTCTCATGGGTGCGGTGACCTCCTTGTCGCCGCGGTGGGCGCCCGTCGCCGCCCACCGCCCGGAACCGCGCCCTCCGCGGCCATGGCCCAAACGGTTCGAAGTGCCTATATTTCTTTCTACCTCCGCCGGGCCCGGCGATGCGAAGGGCGTCGCGCAGTCGGGCTGCCCCGCGGAGGCGGCGAAGCGGTCGCCGGAGGTGCCGATGAACTCCTTTCCCTCCCTGAACTGGCGTGAGGCGGCGGCCTGCCGTTCCGAGGACCCCGAGCTCTTCTTCCCGATCGGCGAGGACGGCCCGTCCCGGCGGCAGATCGAGCAGGCACGGGCGGTCTGCCGCCGGTGCCCGGTGATGCGCGCCTGCGGGACCTGGGCGGTCCGGCACGGCGAGCGGCACGGGGTGTGGGGCGCGATGACGGCCGGGGAGCGCCGGAGTCTCCGGCCCAGCCTGCCGCCGCTGAGCGCACCCTGAGAGGTACCGGTCAGGCGCGCACCCCCCGCATCAGATTGCCGACCAGGCTCGCCGCGAACTCCTCGGTGACCGGCAGGTCGGGCAGCAGCAGCCGGTGGTAACAGGCGCCCCAGAGCTGGTCCACGAGGACCTCGGGATCGACGTCGGGGCGCAGCTCTCCCTGCTCCCGTGCCCGCCGCATCCGCCGGACCGCCAACTCCCGGCGCGGTCCGGAGTAGCGCTGCCGGAGGGCGGCGGCGAGATCCGGGTCGGTCTGGGCCTGGCCGATCAGCTCGGCGATCACCCGGCCGGCCGGGGTCCCGGTGAGGACCCGGACGAACGACCGCAGCTGTGCCGTCAGGTCCGCCTCCAGATCACCGGTGTCCGGGAAGGCCGGCGCGGACTCCACGGCGTGGAAGTAGCCGTCGAGCGCGAGCGCCCCCTTCGACGGCCACCATTTGTAGATCGTGGTCTTGCTGGCCCCGGCCCGCTCGGCGACCGCCTCGATGGTGAACGCGCCCATGCCCCTGTCGAGCAGCAGGGCACCGGCCGCGTCGAGGACGTCGGCGCGCACCTCGTCGGCGGCGGCTTTGCCGGTTCTGCTGGTTCCGCTGGTCCCGCCATTCGGTGCCGACCTCCCGGGTTTCGTCCGACCGGCTCACCCTGAGTGAAGGTGTTCAGTGAAGAGTGGGGGCAAGGCATGAACATGCCCGAGAGCAAGCGGACCCCGCGGGTCGCCCTCGTCACCGGTGCCTCCGGTGGCATCGGCCGGGCCGTCGCCCTGCGGCTCGCCGCCGACGGCATGGCCGTCGCCGTGCACTACGCGGGCAACAAGACCGCGGCGGACGAGACCGTCGCCGCCGTCGAGGCCGCCGCCGGCAGCGCGGTCGCGGTCGGCGGGGACGTCGCCGACGAGGACGCGATGGCCGCGGCGTTCGACGCGGTGGAGCGGGCCTTCGGCGGGATCGACGTCGTGGTCCACACCGCGGGCGTCATGGTCCTCGGGCCGGTCGCCGAGTACGACCTCGACGCGTTCGACCGGCTGACCCGGACCAATGTGCGCGGCACCTTCGTGGTGGCCCAGCAGGCGGCCCGGCGGGTCCGTTCCGGTGGCGCGGTCGTCACCTTCTCCACCTCGGTGACCCGGCTGTCCTTCCCCGGCTATGCCGCCTACGCGGCGAGCAAGGGGGCCGTGGAGGCCATGACGATGGTGCTGGCCCGTGAGCTGCGCGGCCGGGACATCACGGTGAACGCGGTGGCCCCCGGGCCCACCGCCACCCCGCTGTTCCTGGAGGGCAAGGACGAGGAGGCGATCGCCCGCCTCGCCGCGCAGCCCCCGCTGGAGCGGCTGGGCACCCCGGAGGACATCGCCACCACCGTGGCCTTCCTCGCCGGTCCGGGCCGCTGGATCAACGGGCAGATCGTGTTCGCCAACGGGGGCATCGCCTGAGCGACGGCGGCATGCACCGGTCGGCCTTCGCCCTGGTAGGGCCTGTCCGGGAGCCGTCTTCAGGGCCGCGAGCGCGCGACACGCCGAGCGCTGTCACTCACACGGGTTGTCCTTGCCGTGGATCCGCCGCGATCCCGAATGCCCAGGTCATATGCGGAGCAGCATCCGGCCATGGAGAATCCCGCATCCGACAGTTCGCCCGAGGCCACCGCGGCCCGGCGCGGACCCGCGGCCGTCTTCACCGCGGACTTCACCTCCACCAGCCAGTGGGTGGCGGGGCGTTCGTGGGCGTATCCGAACGGCGGACCGATCAATCCCGACGACAACAAACTGGACTACCTGGTCTCGGATCCCGCCTACTCCCGGTCGGGGACGTTCCGGGCCACCCGCCGCCGCGACGGGCGGTGGAACGCGGGCCTGCTCACCACGGAGGGGAGCGAGGAGGCCTTCACCGTCCGCACCGGTGACGTGCTCGAGGCACGGGTGAGACTGCCGTACGAGATGGGGGCCTGGCCCGCCATCTGGACCTGGCGGGACGGCGACCAGGAGATCGACGTCTTCGAGTACCACCCCGACAACCCCGATCTCCTGGAGCTGAGCAACCACGTCCGCGGCGGCAACCTCTACTACCGGGACCCGGCGATCCGCCCCGGCGCCTGGATCGACCTGCGCGTCGAGTTCGGCAGACGGTCTGTCGTCTGGTGGGTCGACGGCCGGCAGGTGTTCGTCGACCGGCGGGGAGTGGGACGCGGCTGGTACGCGTACCTGATCGTCAACCTCTCGGTGTGCGCGGGCCGCTACCACCCGCCGCCCGATCCCGGGGTCACCGAGATGTCGTACGAGGTGCAGCGTCTCGTGGTCATGCGCCCGCCCTACCTGCTGGAGGAGGACGACGAGTCCGAGGAGCCCGAGGAGTTCGCGGGGGTCGAGGCGGCCAGGGAGGTCGAGGAGCTCGAGATCGACGGGGATCCGGTGTGAGCCGGAGGGCCGCTAGGCGGGGGTGTCGGAGTCCAGGATGCCGCCGAGCTCCGCCACCAGCGCGGGCATCTCCCGGCGGAAGGCGGCCAGGTCCAGGCCCTCGTCCGCCATGACGGCGAGCAGCGCGCGCTCCCCGACCGCCGTGACGATCACATGCCCGGCGCTGCACTGGGCGCTCATCTCCCGCAGGGTGCCGGTGGAGGCCTGGTCGGCGAGGCGGCGCCCGAGGGACAGGGTGGCCGCGGCGACGGCGGCCATGGACTCCGCGTGTGTCTTGCTGACGTCGCTGGCGACCACCAGTCCGTCGACGGTCGCGAGCGTGCTTTCGGTGACACCCATCACCTTGTCCCGCAAGGAGATGAGGATGTCGTTCACGGGGTCGCTCATGTTGTCTTCTTCCTGGTGAGCGGTTCGGGCGGGGACGGGACGGGCGCGACGGGGGAACCGGCCGCGTCAGGGGCGGCGCTCGGAGGGGTCCGGGGCGGCCGGCTGAGGGCCGGGGCGGCGCGTCAGGCGCCGGGGGAGTCCGGTCGTCGCGGGGGCGGGCGGGGCCGAGGGGGAGGGGGCGGGGGTACGGGGCGCGGTGCTCGGGCGTCCGGCGGCGCCCGGCGGGGTCGGGTACTCGACGAGCCGGAGCCCGAGCAGGTACCCGAGGTCGAGGAGGACGGCGAACAGACCGCGGCCCAGCGAGAACGCGAGGTCCCGGGGCGTCCGGCGCCCGTCGACGGCGGACAGGAGGTCCAGGTGGCGGGGAGAGAGCCGGGCGGTGGACTCCGGCAGGCCGGCGGAGGGGGTCGGGTGGACACGGTCGCGGGCGGACCGCGCGATCGCGCCGGGCTCCTTGTCCAGCATCCCGAAGCGGCGCGTCGTCTCGGCGACGAGCCGCTCCGGCGGCACCCCGGCTCCGGCGTACAGCACGGGGACGGGATCGCCGACCTCCCAGTCCGTCGGCCGGTTGAGGGAGAGGGCGAAGGCCGCGTCGAACAGCGCGCCGAGGCTGACGACCTCCAGCTCCCCGGCGCCGATCAGCTCGGCGGCGACCAGCTCCCGCGCCAGATGCTCGTGGGTGCTGTCGGTGGCGCGTACGGCCGTCCACGCCTCCTCCGTGAGACGGCCGGACTTGAGCAGGATCGCCTCGGCCCCGGGGGCCCCCGGAGTCTCCATGGCGACCACCAGCCCCTGGCGGACATGGATGGTGCCGCCGGGACTGCCGGAGACGGCGACGGTGCAGGAGCGGCGCTGAGCGTGCAGACCGGACAGGAGGGAGGGGAGGTTGCGGGGGGCGGGGGACTTCTCGGCGTCGTCGTTCCCGCTCATGCCAGCAGTGCGTCCGCGTGCCGGGTGAGGTCCTGCAGTACCCAGGCGAGGTTCGTCCGGTCACGGTCCACGGTCGCGCACAGCAGGACCGGATCGCGGTCCCGGGCGATGCTCAAGGTCACATGGTGGGTGCTCGGGGTGGTGACGACGATGCTCTCCAGCTCGTCGGCGCATCCCGCCTGCCGCAGGCCGCCGTCGGCGATACCGACGAGGGCGTGGGCGTCCCGGCTCGCGCCCGTTTCCCCCAGCGAGGCGTAGGAGAGGCCCGTCACCGAGTCCACCACAGCGGCGCCGGCGATGCCGGGCGTCTGCAGAACTCGGGCGAGGGCGGTCTCGAGTAGAGCCATTGGTTGCCCCTTCGCTTGCCCTGCCGAGCACAGTACTTTATTTGCCAACTATCGCAAGGCTGGCCAAAGATGAGCTCGTTCGAAATCAACGCTCCCAGAAATAACACTGGTAGTCGTTGTAAACGATCAACCCCGGTCGGTCTGTACGGAAATGAGGCACCAGCGTGAACATTGAGAGCACGCTCAAGGAAGCGATGAGCATCGAGGGTGCCCTGGGGGTGGCCCTCGTCGACTACGAGAGCGGGATGTCGCTCGGTGTGCTGGGCGGTGGGCCCCAGCTGGACCTGGAGCTGGCGGCGGCCGGCAACACCGAGGTCGTCCGGGCCAAGCAGCGCACGCTGAAGTCGCTCGGCATGCAGGAGGAGATCGAGGACATCCTGATCACCCTCGGCCAGCAGTACCACCTGATCAGGCCGCTGGCCCGGGCGCGCGGCGGGCTCTTCCTGTACCTCGCGCTGGACCGGGGCCGCAGCAACCTCGCCCTCGCCCGCCACCGGCTCAGGGCGCTGGAATCCGAACTCGAGATCTGAACCCGGTAACACGCGGACCCCGCACCACAGTAGGGGTGCGGGGTCCGTATCCGAGCGCCGGGCAGGCCTTGCACCTGCATTTCCCCGCAGGAAGCGGGGCGTCTTTCCTTGGACCACCAACGCATCACCGAGGAACGGAAGTTCCGCTCTTCAGCTCTGGCCTTAGCTTAGCGCATGGTTACAGCATCGCTGCACCATGAAACGGAGTCATAGCCTCCGATTTGTCAGAGGCGGCCATCCATGGTCATGGCACTGGGCCGAACCGGGGACAATGCGATGATGTCGTCGACACCGGTTTCGCTGCGGGCCGTCAGGCGACGTCACGGCAGCGCCGATTCGCCCGCCGGATCGGTGCCGTGTCCGAAGCCGTTCCACCGCGTCGGCCCGTCCGACCGTCCACGAAAGCAGAGCCCGCCCGTGTTCTCCGTCTTCGACGACACGCCGATCTACCACCGCCTCATCAGTGAACGCGGTGACATCCCCGCCCAGGTGCGCGGCGAGGCCGAACGCATCAAGCGCGACCTCGACCGCGTCATGGCGGGCGGCCCCTCGCTCAGCCCCGGCCTGCCCGCACCGAGGGGCTTCTTCTCCTGACGGCGAGGACGAAGTGACCACCGCACCCCGTCCGCTCACGCTGTCCGACGGCCGGCCCGCGCAGGCGGGCTGGACCCTCGACCCCGGCCTGCGCCACCTCAACCACGGATCGTTCGGCGCGGTCCCGGGCGTGGCGCAGGACCGGCAGAGCGCGCTGCGCGCCGAGATGGAGCGGGCCCCCGTGGTCTGGTTCCCGACGCTGCCCGCCCGGCTCGCGGCGGCCAGGGCGGAGATCGCCGACTGGCTGCGCACCGACCCCAAGGACCTGGCGCTCGTCCCGAACGCCAGCGCCGGCGCCAGCACCGTCTACGCCGCGCTCGCCGACCGGCCCGGCGGGGACATCGTGGTCACCGACCACGGCTACGGCGCCGTCACCATGGGCGCCGACCGGCTCGCCCGCCGCTGGGGCGGCCGGGTGCGCACCGCGCGGGTACCGCTCGCCGCGGACGCCGACCAGGCGTACGACGCCGTGCTGGCCGAGGTGGACGATCGGGTCGCGCTCATCGTCCTCGACCAGATCACCTCCGCCACGGCCCGCCTGATGCCCGTGGAGCGCGTCGCGGCCGAGGCGGCACGGCGCGGCATCACCCTGCTCGTCGACGGCGCGCACGCCCCCGGCCTCCTCGCCGCGCCGCTGGCCGGCCTGGACTGCGACGCCTGGGTCGGCAACCTGCACAAATGGGGCTGCGCACCGCGCGGTTCGGCCGTGCTCGTCGCCCGCGGCCCGCTGCGGGACGACCTCCACCCGCTGATCGACTCCTGGGGCGCGACCGCGCCCTTCCCCGACCGCTTCGACCACCAGGGCACGCTCGACGCCACCGGCGCCCTCGCCGCGCCCACGGCGCTGCGGTTCGTCGAGGACACCTGGGGCTGGGACACGGCCCGCCGCGCCATGGACGAACTGGCGGAGTACGGCGCCCGGGTGGTCGCGGACGCCTTCGCCCGCACCGGGACCCCGTCCGAGCCGGTCGACGTGGGCATGCCGGTCCCCGGTATGCGCCTCGTCCGGCTGCCCGGCGGCCTGGGAGCGAGCCGGATCTCGGCCGACGCACTCCGCGACCGGGCGCCCGCCGAACTCGGCGTCGAGGCCGCGTTCACCAGCTTCGAAGGCCTCGGCTACCTCCGGCTGTCCGCCCACGTCTACAACACGCCCGAGGACTACGAGCACTTCGCCGAGACCTGCGTCCCGGTCGTGGCTCGCTGGGCCGGCGAGATGTCCGGATAGGGCGGACGCCGACTTCCGGCACCGGAACCGCGCCCTCCGTCGTCCCGCGGTCGCCGGAGCACCCACCTTCGTCGCAGCGGCGCCGACCATCGGCCGACTGCGCGCGCCTCCTCGCCCCGACACCGTGGAGGCATGGAGAACACCGAAGGGATCAGCCGGGCCCGCTTCCTGGGCGGGGCCGCGGCGGCCGGCGTGGCGGCCGCAGTCGGACCGGCGGGAGCCGCCCGCGCCACCGGAGCGCGCCGCGGCCTGCGGCACCGGGGCGTCGTCTACACGGTGGGCGAGGGCGAGACCCCGGCGACCGCCTGGAACGCCCACCGGATGCGCGCCGACCTCCACGCCGTCCGACGAGACCTGCACGCCGACACGGTCGACGTCACCGGCGACGGTGTGGAACGCCTCGAGGCCACCGCCTGCGAGGCCGCCGAACGCGGACTGCACGTGTGGCTGCAGCCCACCCCGGCCGACATCCCGCAACGCGACATCCTCGAACACCTCGCCGAGACCGGCCGGTTCGCCCGGCACCTGCGCCGCCAGGGGGCGAGCGTCGACCTGAGCGTCGGCTGCGAGTTCCAGCTGTTCGTGCCCGGCATCGTCCCCGGCGACACCGTGCTCGAACGGGTGCGCAACCTCATCGACGGCGCCTACGACCCCGTGGCCACCCGGCGCAGGCTCGACGCCTTCACGGCCCGCGCCGCCCGCACCGCCCGCTCGGTCTTCGACGGACGCCTCGGATACGCCGCCGCGCAGGACGACCACGTCGACTGGTCCCTGTTCGACGTGGTCGGCATCGACTACTACTCCGCCCACCCGCGCCCCGCCGACCATGTGCGCGAACTCCGCCGCCACCTGCGCCCGGGCAAGCCCCTGGCCATCACCGAGTTCGGCACCTGCACCTACCGCGGCGCCCCCGAGGCCGGCGGCATGGGCTGGGACGTGATCGACCACGACAGGCGACCGCCGGAGATCAAGGGCGACCTCGTGCGCAGCGAGCGCACCCAGGCCGAGTACCTCACCTCGCTGCTACGGGTCTTCGAGTCCATGGGCCTGTACGCGGCGATGGCCTTCGAGTTCGTCACCCCGGACACCCCGCACCGCGCCGGCGATCCCCGCCACGATCTCGACATGGCGAGCTACGCCATCACCCGGACCGTCCAGGACCGCCCCGGCGACCCCCGCTCCGACTGGCACTGGGAACCCAAGCAGGCCTTCCACGCCCTGGCCCGCCACTACGCGGCCGCCGCCCGGGCCGGCGGCCGCGGGCGAAGCGCTACGGACAGTCGTAGGTGAAGGCGGCCCGCGCCGTCCGGCCGGCCGGGGACAGCACACGCAGCTCCGCCGTCGCCGCGTAGTGTCCCTGCCCCTGGAAGGTCCACAGCAGATGCACCCGCACCTCCCGGCGCCCCTCGGCGACCGTGGCGTGCAGGACGTCGGACCGGGTGCCGTCGTTGCGGATCCAGCGGTAGGACAGCCGACCCGCGTGGCCGTCGGTACGGACGACCCCGACGACGTCCGCCGTCGTGTCGCAGCCGGTGCTGCCCCGGGCGGCCGCCGCCGACACGCCCCGTACCGAGAGGCCGGGGGTGTCGTACTGCCGCCACAGCAGGAACAGTACGGCGGCGACCAGCACGAGCGCGGGCAGCGCGTGCCGGCGCAGACGGCGGTGCCGACGGGCCGGGGGCGCGGCGGGCACGGTCACCGTGTGCACCCCGGACACCGACCCCGCGGTCACGCCCGGCCTCGCGGTGACGCCGGGCCCGAACCGCAACACGGTTCCGTCGACCCGCCCACGCGGAACGGCGTCGCCTTCGTCGGCGCGGTCCGCCATCACCGCCGTACGCTCGTCGGACGCGGGGTCCAGCATCGCCGTACGCTCGTCGGACGCGGGGTCCAGCATCGCCGTACGCTCGTCCGACCCGGGGTTCAGCACCGCCGTACCGTCGTCGGAGCGCGCATGGACCACCGTCGTGCCGTCGTCGCCGCGTTCGACCCAGAAGCTGTCCAGTGCGGTGGCGCTGTAGTCGTCTCCGTCGTGGTTCTCGCGAGGGGTGGTCATCGGAGTTCGCACCCCCGGGTCAGGAGTTGCTGGGAGGCGCCGCCGTCCGCGGAGGCGGGGCTGGTGGAGGCCTGCACGGTCCAGTAGCAGCCGGTTCCCCGGAAGGTGTGCTCGACCGTCAGCGAGTACTGCCGGGCACCACTGCGCCGGTACGACTCGGTGCCGTCCGCCGTCCCCGCCTGTCCGGCCACGTTGCCCGTGAACCAGGCCAGGGTGACGGTGATCGGGCCCGTGCCGTCGGCGGTGACCGTGATCGTGGTGGTCGCCGTGGTGGGGCCCGTCTGCCGGAAGGCGGACACCGTGACGTCTTTGACGGCGGTGGAGACGGACGGGGACGAGGACGGGGACGGGTCGGCCGACGGGCTCGCCGGATCGCTCGGGGTGGGCGCGGTCGAGGACGCGTCCGGTGAGGCCGCCGGGTCGGTGGCGACCGCCGAAGGCGAGGCGGGCCCGGCACCGGCCGAGTCCGACGGCGAGGCGCTGGGCAGTGCGGAGGACTCGGTCGCCGACGGTGAGGCCGAGGCCGAGGCCGTGGCCGACGGCGGCGGACCGGTGTCGGCCGGCGGGGTGGGGCTGGTCGTGGCCGACGCCTGCGTCTCCTGCCGGGAGTGCGCGCCCGCGCCCTGGCCCACCCCCTGGCCCAGGAGCAGCGCCACGAGCACGGCGGCCGTCGCCACGGCCGCGCCCGGCACGGTGGGACGCCACGGGCGCAGCCGTCCGCCGGAGGCGTCCCGGCCGAGCACGGTGCGTGCCTCGTCGGTGGTGGTGCTCGTACCGGACTGGGTACGGCCCGAGGGCAGCAGGAAGAGCAGCGACGCCACGAGGGCGGCCAGCCGGCCCCGCCCGCGTTCCTCCCACTCCTCGCCGTACTGCCCCACGGCGGCCCGCTCCAGGTCCGCCACGAAGGCCGCCGCGTCCGAGGGGCGTTCCGCCGCCGACTTGGCCAGTCCACGGCGGACCAGGGCGCGTACGGCCTCGGGCACCTCCGCCGCCGGGACGGGGTCCTCGGCGTGCTGCACCGCCAGCTCGGCCATGTTCTGGCCGGGGTAGGGCTTGCGGCCGGTCAGGCACTCGAAGAACGTGGCCGTGGCCGCGTACACGTCTCCGGCGGGGGAGGCCGGTGCGCCGGTCCACTGCTCCGGCGCCATGTAGGCCGGCGTGCCCGCGACGCCCGCGCTGAGACCGGAGTCCACCGCGATCCCGAAGTCGACGAGCTTGGACGCGCCCTCCGGGGTGACCAGGACGTTCGCCGGCTTGTAGTCGCGGTGCACCACACCGGCCCGGTGCGCGTCGGCCAGACCGAGCAGCGATCCCTTCAGGACGGCCAGCGCCGACTCCGGCGACAGGGGGCCCTGCCGGGCGAGCAGCGTCCGCAGGGACACGCCGTCCACCAGCTCCATCACGATGGCGGCGCCCTCGGTGGCCTCCACGTACTCGTAGAAACCGGCCACGTACGGGCTGTGCAGACCGCCGAGCAGTTCCGCCTCGGCGCGGAAACCGCGCAGGAAACCGGGGCGAGTGCGCAGCGACTCGCTGAGGTACTTCACGGCCACCGGCACACCGGTCGGCTCGTGCAGGGCGAGCACCACCCGTCCACCGGCTCCGGAACCGAGTTCCAGCGACTCGGAGTACCCCGGTACGGCCCATGTGCTCATCGCCACCCCCCTTCCTAGGCGCGCCCGCGCCTTTCCGGCCCCGGGATCCGTCGGGCCACGGCTGCTGAGACACGTTTTCGGCCACGACGGTTGCACTCCCGCCGCCGATCGGAAAGGGGTCCGCCCCACTATCGCACCCGTGTGCGATAGTGGGGCGCCATGTTCGCCACGGCGCCCGATCATCCACACCGGACGAGACACATGGGCAGGTTCACCCCGGCCGTCTTCGTCGCCGCCGGTCTGCTGTTCTTCACCGGCTGCGAGGACGTCCTGGGTCCGCCGCCCCCGCCCCCGGACGGGCCGTCCTCCGTCACCGCCTGTGTGACGGACTCGGGCGAACTGATCGCGGACCTCAACGACGACGGCCGCCCCGACCGGGTCGCCGACCCGACGAGACAGGGTGCCGGCCTGACCGTCGCCTTCGGGTTCGGCACGCCGTACGAGAACAGGGCCGGGCGGCGCGCCCTCGCCGATCACGCGGGGACCCACCAGAACTACGTCCGGGCCGCCGTGGCCGACTTCGACCGGGACGGCTGGAGCGATCTGGTCGTCGTCGCCGGCGAGAACCAGCTCGGCGACGACCCGATCCCCCCGAAAGTCGCCGAACTGCGCTTCGGCCCCTTCTCGAACACCGGCCGCGCCCGCAGGATCCGTCAGCTGGACCTCGGCCCCACCAAGGACATCGAGGTCGCCGACTTCAACCACGACCGCTACCCCGACCTCTCGGCGTACACCTACACGGGCGACGGCGTGTACGCCTGGGAGGCGCGGCTGGGGGAGCCCGGTCGCGGACTCGGCCCCGACACCCGGGAGTTCACCGTCGACGACACCGGCCAGGCGGACCCGTCGACCTTCCCGGCCACGGATCCGGCCCTGTTCTACCCCCGCTGCTGATCCGGTTCGTCCGTCAGCAGACCGACGAGCGCCCGTACGGCGTCGGCCACGACGGGAGTGGCCAGCACCAGCACGGGATCCGGTTTCAGGAAGGGGCGTCCGCTCCAGACCCGGAAGACGGCGACGGCGACGGCGTCGGTCCGGTCCCAGGCGAAGGAGACGAACCCCGGGACATCCCGCACGTCGTCGCGCCCGCCGGGCATCCAGGGCGGCGGTCCCTCCGCGAGCCGCAGCGAGTTGTGGCTGAACGACGGATACCACCGCCTCAGCGCGCTCTCCCGCGCGACGGCCCGCAGCAGTTCCCCGGCGACCGGAGCGATCCAGGAGTCGGTGCCCCGCACCGAGGAGTCGAGGGTCCGCGCGTCCACCCGGGCCGAGGCCCAGGCCTCGTCCAACGACCATGTTCCGCCCTGCGTCATACCCCCAGTGTGGACAAAGCGCCGCATCCGGGAAAGCCTTCCCGTGACAGCGCAACGGTAATGTCACTGTCCTGTTGAAGAATGCGCGGAACAGAGATCAACTTCGCTCCAACGGGGTAGACGGTGTACAGCCGTTGTCCCTGAAAGAGGTCACCGCCCATGCCGCCCGCCGACGCTCCGCGCCTGTCCGACGCCCCTCGCCGCAACGCCCCGCTCACCCGGGCCGAGGCGGACGTACTGCGGATCGTCAGTGATGCGAGCCATCCCGTCTTCGTGACCGTGCAGGCGAACGGGCGGCATCGGTACAGCTATTGGCGGCCGCTGGACTCCGCCACCGGCAAGGGCGGTTGCTATGTGGCCCTGCCGACCGCCGAGTGCGACCAGCTGCGCGCCACGGGCCGGATAACCCTGGGCGAGCCCGTCGCCGACCGGAGCCGCACGACCTACCGGGTACGTGCCGTACGACCCCAGGCGGCGCCCCCTCGCCTCCAGGCCCCGCCCCAGTCCCCGCCCGTGCCGGCCACCGTCCCGGTGCTCGCGGCCCGCCGCCGGGCACGCGCGGCCTGACCCGGATCCCGGCCGCACGCCGCCCCCTCGCTGCACCGAGGGGCATTGTCAGTGGTGGCAGGCAGGATGAAGGGCATGACGACACCTGGTGCAGTTGCAGTGATTGTGGACGCCGAGGCCTACGCGCGTGCCGTGCGGGACGCGGTGCGGGCGGCCGCCGCCTACTACGCGGGCGGTACGTCGGCGCTGGACGACGACGCCTACGACCGGCTGGTGCGCTCCATCGCCGAGTGGGAGGCCGAGCACCCCGAGGAGACGCTGACCGACTCGCCGGCCGGAAAGGTCGCCGGCGGCGCGGCCGAGGGCGATGTGCCGCACACGGTGGCGATGCTCAGCCTGGACAACGTGTTCTCCCCGCAGGAGTTCACCGCCTGGACCGCCTCACTGGCCCGGCGCGTCGGCCATGACGTCACCAGGTTCAGTGTGGAGCCCAAGCTCGACGGCCTCGCGATCGCCGCCCGCTACACCGAGGGCCGTCTGACCCGGCTGATCACCCGGGGCGACGGGACGGCCGGGGAGGACGTCTCGCACGCGATCGGCACCATAGAGGGCCTCCCGGACCGGCTCACCGCACCCGTCACCGTCGAGGTGCGCGGCGAAGTCCTCATGACCACCGCCCAGTTCGAGCACGCCAACGAGGTGCGCACGGCACACGGCGGACAGCCCTTCGCCAACCCCCGCAACGCCGCCGCGGGCACCCTGCGCGCGAAGGACCGCGCCTACACCGTGCCGATGACGTTCTTCGGCTACGGCCTGCTGCCCCTGCCCGCCACGGAACCGGCCCTCGCCGCGTCCCTCGCCGACGGCGCGCACAGTGACCTGATGACCCTCACCGGTTCCTACGGCGTGAACACCACCGCCACCACCGCCGTCCCCGGCACCACGGCCGCCGACGCCGACGAGGTGCTGGCCCGCGTCCAGGAGATCGCCGCGCTGCGGGCCGAGCTGCCGTTCGGGATCGACGGGATCGTCGTCAAGGCCGACCTGGCCGCCGACCAGCGCACCGCCGGCTCCGGCTCCCGCGCCCCGCGCTGGGCGATCGCCTACAAGCTCCCCGCCGTCGAGAAGATCACCCGCCTGCTCGCGGTCGAGTGGAACGTCGGCCGCACCGGTGTCATCGCCCCGCGCGGCGTCCTCGAACCCGTCGAGATCGACGGCTCCACCATCACCTACGCCACCCTCCACAACCCGGCCGACATCACCCGCCGCGACCTCCGCCTCGGCGACCACGTCATGGTCCACCGGGCCGGTGACGTCATCCCCCGCATCGAGGCCCCCGTCGCCCATCTGCGCACCGGCGACGAACAGCCCATCGCCTTCCCCGAGTCCTGCCCCCGCTGCGGCGCCGGCATCGACACCAGCGAGCAGCGCTGGCGCTGCGAGAACGGCCGCAACTGCCACCTCGTCGCCTCCCTCTCCTACGCCGCGGGGCGCGACCAGCTCGACATCGAGGGCCTCGGCCACACACGCGTGGTTCAGCTCGTCGAGGCGGGCCTGGTCGCCGACCTCGCCGATCTGTTCACCCTCACCCGCGACCAGCTCCTCGGCCTGGAGCGGATGGGGGAGACCAGCACCGACAACCTCCTCACCGCGCTCGGCAGAGCCAAGGACCGCCCGCTGTCCCGGGTCCTGTGCGCCCTCGGCGTGCGCGGCACCGGCCGCTCCATGTCCCGCCGTATCGCCCGGTACTTCGCCACGATGGACGCCCTGCGCGCCGCCGACGCCGAGGCGGTCCAGCGGGTCGAGGGCATCGGCACCGAGAAGGCCCCGTCGATCGTCGCGGAACTCGCCGAACTCGGCCCGCTCATCGACAAGCTCGCCGCGGCCGGCGTCAACATGACCGAGCCCGGCGCCACACCGCCGTCCGCCGCGGACACCGACACCGACACCGGCCCGGAGGGCGACGCCGCCGCCCCGGCCGCGCAGCCGGCCGCGGCCGGTCCGCTCGCGGGCATGGCGGTGGTGGTCACGGGCGCGATGACCGGCCCGCTGGAGAAGCTCAGCCGCAACGAGATGAACGAACTGGTCGAACGGGCCGGGGGCCGCGTCTCCTCCGGCGTCTCCAAGAGGACCTCGCTGGTCGTCGCGGGAGAGGGCGCCGGCTCCAAGCGGACCAAGGCCGAGACCCTCGGCATCCGCCTCGCCACCCCGGACGAGTTCGCCGTCCTGGTCGCCGACTTCCTCGGCACGGGGAACTGAGGACCGCCCGGGCGGCCTCTCACCTCACGGCTTGCGGGCCAGCCCGCCGTGCTCGCCGATGACCTGCGGCTCCGGGGAGCCGGCCTCGGGACGCCACAGCGGGACCGGGACGACACCCGGCTCCAGCAGCTCCAGACCGTCGAAGAAGGAGGTGATCTGCTCGGGCGTCCGCAGGTTGTACGGGACGGCCCCGCTCTCGTTATAGGCGTTCTGGGCCCGCTCGAAGACCGGATCGATGCCCAGCGAACCGTCGTTGACGGAGAGATGGCTGCCGGACGGCAGAGCGCCCATCAGCCGGTCGACGACCGAGCGGGCCTCGTCGTGGTCGGCGACATGGCCCAGGATGTTGCTGAGGATCAGGGCGGTCGGCCGGGAGAGGTCCAGTGTCTCGGCGGCGGCCGCCAGGATCCGCTCCGGGTCGAGCACATCGGCGTCGACGTAGGCGGTCGCCCCTTCCGGCGAGGAGTACAGCAGGGTACGGGCGTGCGCCAGCACCATCGGATCGTTGTCGACGTAGACGATCCGGGTCTCGGGCGCGATCCGCTGCGCGACCTGGTGGGTGTTCTCGGCGGTCGGCAGACCGGTCCCGACGTCCAGGAACTGCCGGATGCCCGCCTCGGCGACAAGATGGGTGATGGTGCGCTTCAGGAAGGCGCGGCTGCTGCGGGCGATGGTCACGATGCCGGGGAAGACGGCCGTGTACGCGTCACCCGCCTCCTTGTCGACGGGGTAGTTGTCCTTCCCGCCCAGCCAGTAGTTCCAGATGCGGGCCGAGTGGGGCACCGACGTGTCGATCTGCTCGTGCGCCGCCGCTCCGGGCGTCGCCCTGTGCTCGGTCATGAGGAGCGTCCGTCCTCCGGTCGGTTCAAGGGTCGGTCACCGCACAACATACGTCCCAACGTCCCTTCTGCGTACACCAGTTCACGCTTTCCGCAGGGGTGCGCGCGGCGGACGGCGGCCCCATCGCCGGTAAGGTGGCGAGGGTGATGGTGGGCACCGCGCAGACCCGGCTCGTCGTCCTGCGCGGGAACTCGGCCTCCGGAAAGTCCTCGGTCGCGGCCGGTCTGCGCGACCGCTTCGGACGGGGGCTCGCGCTGGTCGGCCAGGACCACCTCCGCCGGATCGTCCTGCGGGAACGGGACCGGCCGGGCGCGGCGAACATCGGCCTCATCGACACCGTCGCCCGCTACTCCCTCGACGCCGGCTACCACGTCGTCCTCGAGGGCATCCTGTACGCCGACCGCTATGGCGACATGCTCGCGCGGCTGCGCACCGACCACCGCGGCCCCACCCACGCCTACTACCTCCATGTGCCGATGGAGGAGACCCTCGCCCGGCACGCGACCAAGCCGATCGCCCACGAGGTCGGCGAGGCCGAGCTGCGCGACTGGTACCGGGAGCTGGACCTGCTGCCCGGCGGTGTCGAGACCGTCATCGACGCCGCGAGCACCCTGACCGAGACCGTCGACCGCATCCTGCGCGAGACCGGTCTCGACGCCATCCCGGCCCGGGAGTAGGGAGGGCCGCCTCCCTACCGGCTCTCAGCGCAGGGGAGCGGTCTCCAGCAGCTCGCGCGCCCTGCGCAGGGCCGGTGCCTCGGTCTGCTCGGCCACCTGGCGGAAGGTCTCCCGGGCGGCGCGGGCCGGCCACGCGGGCGGCAGATGGCGGGCGGGCAGCCGGGGGTCCGTGCGGATGGTCCACAGCCATTCGCTGACCAGCCGCAGCCGGGTGCCGATCGGATCCTCCCCGGAGCCGGCGCCCAGGTGCGCGGTCCAGCGCTTGTCGAAGGTGACGTACCGGGCGGCGATGCCCTCCAGGTCCCAGGTGTCACGGATCATCAGCTCGATGTCGGTGGCCTGGTCGGCCCGGGCGTGGAAGATCTTGACGTGGTCCGCGAGCCCCAGCTCGCCGACGACGGCGGACACGTCGACGTCGCCCGGGGCGATCCACAGCCCGCTGTACAGCGCGCCGAACCCGGACCAGGCCAGCCGGGAGCGCAGATCGTGGCGCTGGCGCTTCCAGGAATCCGGGAGGGAGAAGCCCAGCAGGGTCCAGGAGCCGTCCCAGTCGTCGTTGACGGCGCCCTGCCGCCAGATGCGGGTGCGGCCGTCATGCAGGATGCGCGTCGCGTGCGGGGTCAGGCCGAAGTACATCCGGCGGCCCTCCCGCTGCCGTCGGAGCAGCCCCCGGTTGACCATACGGGTCAGGGTGGACCGTACGGCCTGCTCGCCCACCCCGACCCGGCCGAGGACGTCGATGATGCTGCCCGAGTACACGCACAGCTCGCCCTCCTCCAGCACGTGGTTGCCGAAGAAGGCGAGCATGAGCGACTGCGGGCGCGACTGGGGAGCCTCCGAGGAGTCGCTGTCCGAGGTGTCCAGGATGTCGTTGTCCGCCACGGGAGCAAGCGTACGACCGCCCGCCGGTCCTGCGGCGGGCGGTCGTACCAGGTCACCGGCCGTCGGCCGGGTGGGCAAGGTCGTAGGGCCGCAGGTACGGGGTGGGGCGGTAGGCGGTGTAGCGGGCGGGTGAGGTCGAATCGGCCGCCGCGGCCCGGGAGTTGAGCGCGCCGGCGTCCGTCGCCGGCCAGTGGCCGGTGCTGAGGCGGTCCTCCAGGGTGTGCAGTGCGGCGAGCTGTTCGGCGGCGCTGAAGGTGCAGTGCCCGGCGTTGTCGGTGTACGCCTGCCGCAGCAGCGCCGACGACCCGGCGGCGGTGACGGCCCGGCGCAGGGCGCTCTCGGTCTGCACCGGGACGAGCGCGTCGCCGGTCGTGTGGACGGAGAACTGCGGCTTGGTCAGTTTCCCGGTGAAGGAGCTGGTGCGGCTCATCCAGGCGACGGCCTCCGGGTCGGCGCCGATGCGCGGGGCGCGGTTGAGGGTCGCGAGATCCTTGCGCAGGGACAGCCCGGCCTTCCGGTACAGCTCGGTGACCTCCTTGTGTACGGACGACTCGGCGAGGAGCCGCGCGTAGTCGACACCGGTGTTCCACGCCATGTTGCCGCCGGCGCGGGCCTCGGCCTCCTGGCGCCGGTTGAAGCCGGCGTTCAGCAGGCCCCTGACGGCCGTGTACTGGTTGGCCTGCTGCGCGTCCCAGTCGGTGGCCGCGGGCCGGACCTGCGAGGGCTGGTTCCAGACGGGGATGTTGTGCAGGGCCGCGGCGAGCGCGATGCGGGCCCGGCCCTGGGCGGTCGTCTGCGCGGAGTCGACCGCCGCCGTCAGCACGGTCGCCGCGGCGGTCGCGGTCTGCTGGTCCGGCAGGTCCACGAGCGGGACGTCGGAGCCCGGCGCGAGGAGCGTCTTCAGGGCGAAGACCGGGTCGAGGGTGTTGTTCCAGTTGGCGACGCCGCCGTGGACGAGGCCGCACAGGGAGAGCGAGCCGTCGATGCTCTGCGGGGCGCGCTCGGCGAGGGCGGTGGTGACGAGTCCGCCGTACGAGCGCCCCCAGGCGATCGTGCGGGAGGCGGTGCCGAACCGCTCGGTGAAGGCGGTGAGCGTGGCGAGCTGGTCGGGGACGGCGTCGGTGACCGCCCAGCCGGTGGTGGCGTAGGAGGAGCCGATGAGGGCGTAGCCCTGCTGGAGGAGCAGCGCCTTGGTCGCCTCGTCGGGGGCGTCCTGGGCGGGGTTGGCCGGGCCGGCCGCGTAGCCGTGGCTGAACAGCAGGACCGTGCCGTTCCAGTCGGCGGGGACGTCCATCAGGTACGTCGCCCCGGAGGGGAGCCGGCCCTCCACCCGGGCCGGCTCGGCCGTCGCCGCTCGGGCCGTGGCCTGCGGTGTGGTGAGTAAGAGCAGGAGCGCTGCCACGGAGGCGGTGCGGGTGCGGATCGTCATGCGGTGATCTCCTGGGTGTGGGGGGCGGAGGAACTCTCGGCGGGGTCGCCGGAGAGGGACGTACGGCTGGTCTCGCGGACGAAGCACACGGTCAGCGCGGTGATGAGGGAGCCGCCGCAGAGCAGCACGGCGACGGGGGTGCTGCTGTGGCTGCCGGCGACCAGGCTGCCGGCGATCATCGGGGAGAAGCCGGCGCCGATGAGGGTCGCTCCCTGGTAGCCGAGGGAGGCGCCCGTGTAGCGGACCCGGGTGCCGAACATCTCGCTGAACAGGGCGCCCAGCGGCCCGTACATCGTGGACTGGGCGATGCCGTGGCCGAGGACGACGGCGAGGATCAGCAGACCGGGGGACTTCGCGTCGACGAGGGCCATCACGGGGAAGGCCGTCGCCGCCGAGAGGAGGGCGCCGACGAGCACGACCGGGCGGCGCCCGACCCGGTCGGACAGCGCGGAGACGCAGGGCAGGACGACCAGGGCGACGGCGGCGGAGACCGTGAGCGCGGTCAGCACCTGCGGGCGGGCGTAGCCGATGCCGGTGGCGTAGGCGATCAGATAGCTGGTCAGCAGCGACTGGGCGGTGAAGGCGCCGATGCCGACACAGCAGGCCAGCAGCACGGGACGCGGCTGCCGCAGGACGTCGAGGATGGGCAGCCGTGCCTCGGTGCGCCGCTGCTTCACCTCGGCGAAGAGCGGGCTCTCCACCACCCGCAGCCGGACGAACAGCCCGACGCCGAGCAGCAGCACGCTCAGCAGGAACGGCACACGCCAGCCCCAGGCGGTGAACTCGTCCTTGGGGAGGGTGACGACGAGCGCGACGACGGCGGCGGAGATCAGGGAGCCGAGCGGCGCCCCCATCTGGGTGAAGCTGGACCACAGGCCGCGCCGCCGCTCCCCGGCGTGCTCGACGACCATCAGCGTGGCGCCGCCCCACTCGCCGCCGATGGCGATGCCCTGCACCACCCGCAGGGTGATCAGCAGGACCGGCGCCCAGACGCCGATGGTGTCGTACGTGGGCAGCAGACCGATGACGAAGCTGGCGCCGCCCATCAGGCCCATCGTGAGCAGCAGCATCGACTTGCGTCCGAGCCGGTCGCCGAAGTGGCCGAAGAGGATGCCGCCGAGCGGGCGGGCGACATAGCCGGCGGCGAAGGTGCCGAACGCGGCGATGGTGCCGACGGCGGGATCGGCGCCGGGGAAGAACAGTTCGCCGAAGACGAGGGCGGCGACCGTGCCGTAGACGAGGAAGTCGTAGAACTCCACGGCGGTGCCGAGCAGTCCGGACAGGGCGACCCTGCGCAACTGGCGGATCTGTTCGGAGGACGGGATCGGGGACGGGGTGGGGGACGGGGACATCGCGGTCTCCCTTGAGCGGGGGGAGGGACAACCGCGAAGTTAGGCTCTCTGGTGATGCTCGTCAAGAAAGTGCACAACATTGGCTGATGGAGGCGGCCGTGTCGGCGAGGGGGAAGCGCGCGCCGAGATGTCCGTCCGGGCGGACGACGAACCCGGTCGGCCCGTCGGGTCGGTACAGCCGGGCGAACTCCCCGCCGGTGTCGCGGTACGCGGCGACGGCCAGCGTGTCGGGGGCGACCGCGGCGGCCTCCCGGGCGAGGACGGCCACGGTCGTCGGCCCCGCCGCCCCCGCCGGTTCCACGGCCGAGGCGACCGCGTCCGCCGCCTCGGCCAGATCGCCCGCGTGGGCGGCGTACAGCAGCACGACATGCCCGGCACGGCCGCGCATCACGTCGAGCAGCCGCAGCGGGAACGCCGCCAGGGGCAGCGTCAGCCCGGTGCAGTCCGGTGCCCGGTCGCCCGGCTGGGGCGCGTCGGCGGGCCCGTACGGACGGCCGGCGAGCGGACCGCCCCGGTAGCCGACGAGCAGCTGGGCCTCGCGCAGCAGGAGGGTCCGCGGGTCGTCGGGGTCGGCCTCGATGCCCCGCGTGGCGTGTCGCACGGTCCGCCTGACGACCTCCTCGCCCACCGGCCGCCGCTCGGCGTCGTACGTCTCCAGCAGCCCGGGCCCGGCCCGGCCCCGCAGGACGAGGGCGAGTTTCCAGGCCAGGTTGACGGCGTCCTGGATGCCCGTGTTCATGCCCTGGGCGCCGGTGGGCGGATGGATGTGGGCGGCGTCGCCCGCGACGAAGACCCGCCCGTCGCCGTACCGGTCCACGATGCGATGGCTGATCCGGAACACCGAGGACCAGCGCAGCCGGGACAGGACGGCCCGCTTGGGGGCGAGCCGGTCGACGACGGCCTGGAGATGCGACAGCTCGGGGGCCCGCCCGCCTTCCAGGCCGTGCGCGACCCCGTCCCCCTCGCCGGACGCCCGCGTGGACAGCTCCGGCGGCACCAGCATCGACATGCGGTACCGCCCGGCGCCCGGCAGCGGGATGCACACCAGCACATCGTCGGTGGAGCCGTCGTCCGCGCGATGGCTGGAACGGATGCCGTACCCGTGCGGCATGTCCCAGTCCGCCTCGACGTCGCCCAGCATGTACTCCTCGGCGAAGGCGGCCCCCTCGAAGGCGAGCCCCAGCCCCTTGCGGACCGTGCTGTGCGCCCCGTCGCAGCCGACGAGATACCCCGCCCGCAGCTCCTCCTCGCCCCCGGCGGCGGTCCGCAGCCGTGCGGTCACCCCGTCCGGGTCCTGGACGAAGTCCAGCAGCTCGCTCCCGCGCTCGACGACCGTGCCGAGGCCCGCGAGGTACTCCTCCAGCAGCCGTTCCGTCGCGTACTGCGGCAGCGCGGCGAAGCCGTACGGCACCTCGGGCGGCAGCGCCAGCTCCCAGCGCGCCGTCTCCCGGCCGTTGACGTGGACCAGCTGGCCGCGCAGCACGGCCGCCGCCTCCAGAACCGCACGGGCCAGGCCCATCCGGTCCCAGATCTCCAGGGTGCGTGGCTGGATTCCGACCGCCTTCGCGTACGGCAGCCGGGCCGGCAGCCGGTCGACCAGCCGGCACCGGACGCCGTGCCGGCCCAGCTCGGCGGCGGCGCTGAGCCCGACCGGGCCCGCTCCCGCGATCAGCACGTCGACGGTCGGTGTGTGCGCCACGGGTGCCTCCCAGTGTCTGACGGTATGTCAGCGGTCGGTCGGTGACCGGTCAGTCGACGGGCCAGGTGTGCACGGGGGCGTTGAGATGCATGTAGTCGATGTACTGCTGGGTCATCAGCCGCAGCGCCTCATGGCGGTCCAGGTGCGCGGCCGTGCCGATGCGATGGAACATCTCCTTCTGCCAGACGGCCCCGTTGCGGGCGGTGACACAGCGCTGCTCGATGACGCCGAGCAGCGGCTCCCGCCAGGCCGCGTCCATGCCCGACAGCTCCAGTCCGCGGTGCGCCAGCGGCAGCAGCCGGCGCAGCACGAGTTCCGGCACCGGCACCTCGCCCATGCCCGGCCAGTACAACGGGGCCTCGATGCCATGGCGGGCGGCGGTGTGCAGATTGTCCTCGGCGGCCTGGAACGACATCCGCGACCACACCGGCCGCTCCTCCTCCACCAGGGCGCGGGTGAGCCCGTAGTAGAACGCGCCGTTGGCGAGGGTGTCGGCGACGGTCGGCCCGGCCGGCAGACAGCGGTTCTCCACCCGGACGTGCGGCTGGTCGTGGGCGACCGCGTACACCGGTCGGTTCCAGCGGTAGATGGTGCCGTTGTGCAGGGTCAGCTCGCCCAGCTCCGGGATGTCGCCCTCGTCGAGGGTCCGGGCCGGATCCTGCTCGTCGCACAGCGGCAGCAGCGCCGGGAAGTAGCGCAGGTTCTCCTCGAACAGGTCGAACACACTGGTGATCCACCGCTCCCCGAACCACACCCGGGGCCGTACGCCCTGCGCCTTGATCTCCTGCGGGCGGGTGTCGGTGGCCTGCTCGAACAGCGGGACGCGGGTCTCGTGCCACAGCTCCTTGCCGAACAGGAACGGTGAGTTGGCCGCCAGCGCGACCTGGACCCCGGCGATGGCCTGGGCCGCGTTCCAGTAGGCGGCGAACTCCTGCGGGGAGACCTGGAGATGGAACTGGGTACTGGTGCAGGCGGCTTCCGGGGTGATCGTGTCGGCGTAGGTGCGCAGCCGGTCGACGCCGTCCATCTCGATCCGCAGATCCTCGCCGCGCGCGGCGAAGACCTGGTCGTTGAGCAGCCGGTAGCGCGCGTTCTCCGACAGGGTGTCCTCGCCGACGTCCTCCTGGCGCAGCGTGGGCAGGATGCCGATCATGATGAGCCGGGCGTCGGCCGTCCTGGCCCGCTGGTCGGCGTGGTTGAGCGCGGCGCGGATCTCGGACTCCCAGGCGTCGGGGCCGCCCTCCGTCAGCCGCCGGGGCGGAACGTTGATCTCCAGGTTGAACCGCCCCAGCTCGGTGGACCAGGCCGGGTCCGCGATCGCCTCCAGCACCTCGCTGTTGCGCATCGCCGGCTCGGCCTCGTCGTCGACCAGGTTCAGCTCGATCTCCAGCCCCACCCGGGGCCGCTCCGACTCGAACCGCTCCTCGCGCAGCATCTGCGCGAGGACCTCCAGACAGTCCTGCATCTTGATCCGATAGCGGCGGCGGTCCTCGCGGGTGAAGACCAGCGCCGGGACGTCGCGCCCCATCGGTCCTCCCGGCTGCTCCTAGGACGCCCCTCACCTCCAGCGTCCCACCACGTCCGGCAGCTGACCATGCGAGCGGCCCCGAGGGGCTCCCACCGGCCGCGGGCCCGTGCTTCTCCGCGGCCGGCAGACGGGCGGGTGTCAGTCGGCGTTCGCGCGGAGCCTCAGGTGGTTCTGCGGGTCCCGCAGCAGCTCGGCGGCGGCCGGGTCGGCCAGCATCCGGCGTACCGCGGGCGTCGGCATCCGGACGACCACCGGCTCCGGCAGCGTGACGTCCTGCACGGCCGTCGACCGCTTCCCGGAGCGCACCCGGTCCGTCACCTCCGCCACCACCCGTACGTCCAGCGTGAACTGCACCAGCACCGATTCCGACTTGGGCTTGTGCAGCGGCATGGAACCGGCCGCGTTCGCCGCCGTCGAGGTGGCGCTGCCGGAGCCGTCCACGACCCCGAGGAGCTGGTTCATCCGGAACTCGTCGGCGTTCAGCGTGCCCGCGCCGAACAGACCGCGCGCCGACCTGCCGTGCTCGTTCGCCTGCTGACCGTCCGTACCCGTCGGGCGCGGCGCGTCCAGCCCGCTCTGGGCGACGGTCTCGAACGTCATCTTGTCCCCGACGCCCAGCACCCGCCCCGAGCGAAGCCGGGCGTGCAGCGAGGCGCGCAGGTCCTGCCCCGACGCACCGGTCGCATGGATCGGCGGAAGATCCACGCCCGCCGAGGTCAGCAGCGGCAGCGCCGCGATCAGCCACTCCGTGGACACGGCCTCGCGCAGCAGATGGAACGCCGCCTCGCCACCGGTACGGAAGCGCGCGTTCCCGCCCGCCCGCTCGACCGCGTCGTCCACCGCCTGCCGTACCCGGGGCGTGCCCGTGAACCCGTTGACCTGCGCCTCCATGGGCAGCCGGGCCCCCGCGCGCCGCCACGGGCCGAGCCGGTCGGCGCCGCCCTCCTCGGGATCGGCCGCGTGCCGGCCGGCCTGCCCGGGCGGGACCGGGGCGAGCCGCGACAGGGCGCGCAGGTCGGCGGCGAGGGCGCGGTGCGTCAGGCTCAGGCCGTCCATACGGGCCAGGGCCACCCGGCGGTTGCCCGAGAAGATCTCCAGGGTCGCCTCGATCGGTACGTGCATCCGGGCCGACGGCGCGGCAGACGCCTCGGCGACGGTCTTCACCCCCAGCTGGGCCCGCCCGACGCTCGTCGAACGGCGCGAGTCGCTCGCCGAGAGGCCGAGACCGGCGGCCGCGCCGACGCTCTTCACCTGACCGGTGCCGCCGTCCGGCTTCCCGGAACCGGCGAGCACGGCCTCGACGCCCCGGGTGTCGCTCTCGTCGTGGGCGGCGGCCCGCTGGGCGGCGGCGGAGGTGACGTACTCCATGTCCCGGCCGTCGGACGCCGTCTCGGCGAAGCTGCCCCGCCCGGTCCTGCGGATGCCGAACACCGCCCGGTACGGCCGTTTGCGCCCGTCGAACAGCTCGACGCCCACGCCCCCGTCCATCGCGCTCGACAGCAGACCCGCCGAACCGGCCCGGTCCAGCACCCGCAGCAGCCGCTGGACATTGTCGTTGCGGTCCGTCAGCCGGGTGCGCGGCAGCAGATCGTCGGCGAGGGAGGCGCCCAGCCGGCCCCGGATCCGGTCCAGCAGCGGCACGAAGTCGGGCAGGTCCTCGATCATGCCGAAGCCGAGGGGGAGGGACTGCGCCAGCGCCGGGACGGTGACCGGCGGCAGCATGGACGAGCCCGCGGACGTGCCACCGGAGGTCTCCGGGGCGTGGCCCTTCCCGGCTGTCTTCGCGCCGCTGTCCGGCTTCGCCGACGAGGTGTCCGACCCGGAGGCGACCGCGGCCCCGCGGCCCTCCTCGCCCGGCACCTTCAGCCCCGCCGCCCGCAACTGGCGCTCGGTCAGCCACACGCCGACGGCCGCCGGCACCGTACGGCCGCCCCGCGCCACGTAAGGACCGCCGCCGGCCACCGCGACCTCCGCGACCATCCGCACCACGAGGTCGCACCGGACCAGGTACAGCGGGCTCTTGCGCGAGGTGTGCGCGTTGCGTTCGACGGTGCCGACGAGGGTGGACGCGGTCGTGTCGCCGTGCCCCAGGGAACGGCCGGCCGCGACCCCCTCGGCGATACGCCACTCGGTGCCGTTCTCCGCCCCCGTCAGACCGCCCTGCGCCGAGACGGTACGACTCGTGCCCTCCTGCCCCGTCACCTGGTGTCCGCCCAGGACGAAGGTCTCGGTGCCCGCCCCCGTGCCCTGGTGGACGACCCGCGGCGCGGTCAGCGCGAGACGGGTGCCGACCGCGCCGTTCAGCGCGGCCAGCCGCCGCGCGTACCGCAGGTTCTGCACCACCCAGCCCGCGGAGACGGCCTGCCGCAGCGCGGCCGTCACGGCCTGCGGGCCGAACCGCTCCTCGATCGCCAGCCGCGGCGCGAGCCCCTCGGTCTGCAGCGCCCGGTCCTCCCGTGCCTGCCGGTTGCGGGCGGCCGCCTGCGCCAGCAGCTCGAACGCCAGGTCCCGCAGCGGCTGCCCGTCCCCCACGGTCTCCACCAGTGTCCAGTCCCGGACACGGCGGCCGCTCAGCTGCCGAGGGAGCAGGCCGGCCAGGTCGCCGATGCCCGCCGCCGCGAAATCGGCGGGTGGGTCGTGCCGGCCGGCCGTGCGCGCGGAGCTCCCGGTGTCCAGCCGCCGCTTGGCCTCGTCGTCCAGGGTGAACGCGGTGGGGGTGAGCAGCCGCACGTCCTGCGCGTCGAGGGGCAGCGTCCCCAGCTCCTCGACCTCGGGCACGTCCCGGCCCGGCGCGCCGGGCGTGAGGGAGCGGGCCGTCTTGCGCTGCCGGGTCGTCATCGTGACGCCGACGTTCAGGCTCAGCGCGCCGCCGAACACGCTCGCGTCCTCGGACCCGTTGGTGAGGACGTCGGTGCGCAGGGTCGGCCCCGCCTGGCCGCGCCGGGTCGTCGTACGGCCCTTCTCGCCCCGCGCCGACAGTGTGAGGGCGCCGGGGATCAGCCGGAACTGCCCCAGGGCCATCCCGCCGACGCTGCGCGAACTGGCCCGCCCGCTCTGCAGGTTGCTGTTGACACCGGAGTGGCTGCGCACCAGCCAGTCCTCGGTGTCGCCGAGGTGGCCGGTCTCCCGGAGCGAGCCGGTCACCCTCAGCTGTACGTCATGGGTGTGGAGGCGGGACTTGCGGCGCAGCCGGACCCGGATGCCCGTCGACAGCAACTGGTCCTTGTTGACACGGAGGTTGGTCTCCGACAGTACGGTGACCAGCTCACGGTAGTTGCGCCGCTGGACCTCGGCCTCCTCCGCGCCGGGCTCACGCGGCTGCGCCTCCTCGCCGAAGGCGGGCAGATAGCCGGCGAGCCGGGGATCCGTGGCGAACAGCTCCCGTACGGCCCGCATCATCGGCGCGGTGTCCAGCCGGCTGATCGCCACGCTGGAGCCCATCGCGCCGAAGGGCAGATGCCGTACGAGGTGCTGGGGCGCCGCGCTCGCTGCCGCGTCCCGCCCGGCCGCCTCCTGTTCGGTCGCCCGTGCCTTGCCCTTGGTGTCGCCGCTGCCCTGCTGCTCCTCGCCCTCGGTGTCCTGCGCGGTCCGTGGCGGACGTTTCACGAACTCCCCGGCCGTCACGCCCTCGGGCAGTGGCAGCCCCAGTTCCTGGGCCTCGTCGGCGCGCAGGCTGATCCAGACCTGCATGCTGTGCCGCGCGGTCCGACCGCCGCCGTGCGCCCGGGTGAGGGGGGACGAGGGCCCGGCGCCCTCGACGGTGAACAGCACGGTGCCCAGATAGAGCACCTTGTCACCGCGCACCTCCGCGCCCTGCCTGCTGGAGAGCGTCTGCTCGGTCACGCTGAACCGGCTCTGGCGCGCGCCCACGACCGGCATGACGGTGCCCCGCACGGCCGCCGCGTTGCCGAGGACACCGAACCCGCCCGCCGGGCCGATGCCGAAGGCGCCGCCGCGCCCCTTGCCCGCGGTGTCCGTCACCCCGTGCTGCGCCTGCTGGTGGGTGCGCAGCTGGGTCTTGCCGGTGCTCCAGCCGGGGGCCAGCGCGGTGATCGTGGCGTGCATCCGGTAGGTGCCGGTGGTGGTGCCGTCCCGGCTGGTCAGGTCCTCGCCCACGATCCCGTCCCGCAGCAGCCGGGGCAGGTCCTCCAGCACGGTCGCGGTGGCCGTGGCCTCGTACAGCCGGGCCCGGCCGGGGGCGCCGGGCCAGGTCAGCGACGGGTGCAGGGCCGAGGCGACCGCGTCGAACAGCCCGCCCCCGCCCTGGTGCGGGGCGGCGGAGTCGGAGACGGCGAGCGGGGCCATGGAGTCGGCCCCCGACACCGCCCGCGCGGTGTCGGGGGCCAGCGGCGCCGGACGCGGGGCGGGCGCGGCGTCGCCGGCCGGCACCAGATGCTCCACCGGCACCCGCATGGTGAGCGTGCCCGGCCCGCTGAAGTGCTGTGCCTCCCGTGCGCCGTCCTTCATGACCCGCACGCCGTAGTGGATCCTGCGCGGCGCCTCGACGGACCCCTTGTCGCTGCGCAGCACGCGCGGCTCGGCGATGTTCCGCTGGGCACGGGAGTCCCGGGACGACTGGAACGGCTGGGCGTTGACGGTCGCCGCCCCGCCGACCCAGACGCCCGGCGCCACGGGGGCCATCCCGAACGCCGTGAAGGCCGCGCCCTTCGACGCGGACGAGCCCGTGCTCTGGGACACCGTGGCGGCGGTGTTGTGCTGCACGTCCACTTTGGTGGCCGCGTCCTCGGCGCCGGGACCGTCGGGGGAGAAGAGGGCGTGAGGGTCGTCGTCGGCGCGGGAGACGCGGACCGTGACGTCGTAGCGGTCCGCGCCCCGCGCACCGGTGACGGCGAAGGCCCGTCCGCTCCCGTAGAAGGACTCGGGCCGCCCGGCGAGCTCGGCGGCGATCTCGGCGACCACGCCGTCGCGGTGCCCGACGGCGTCGGCCAGCGTGGCGGTGACGAACTCCTGGCCGGTGAGCCCGTACGCGGTGGACAGCCCCGGCGCCGCCATGTCCCGCAGATACGGCGGGAGTTCCAGGGCCCCCTCCTCGACGACGGCCGGCAGCGCCGCCATCGGGGCCCGGTCGCGGACGGCGGCCGGGCCCGCCGCGCTCATGGCCGCGACGGTCGCCGCGTTGCCCGCGGTCTGCTGCAGTCCCAACAGGGGGTTCGGGCGACCGTTCCGCCCGGCCGAGCGGGGCGCCGGAACCGTCGGGGAGGACCGGGGGGACCGCTCGCGGGCGCTGCCGTGGCGGCCGTCGCCCGCCTGTAGATGATCTCGCACGCGCGTCAGCGTAAGGACGCCCCACGGCCCGTGCGGGTCTCGCGGCCAGTGTTCAACTTCCGTATACCCAGGGGTCGTTCGCGCCGCCAAAGGGACACCCCCTCGGAGCCGTCGCCCGCCGTGCGCCCGTCGCGCCCGACCGCCTCGGGGTGCGTCCCCGCGCGTGCCGTCGCAGACCGGCCGGGTCAGCCGAACGCACACGCGAGGCAGTGGGTGGTCAACGCCTACCTGCTGGCCCTGGCCGCGTTCTTCGGCCTCGGCGGTCGCGTCGCCGACCTGTGGGGCCCGCGCCGTGCGGTCGTCGCGGGCACGCCGATCTTCGTGATCTCCTCGGTGCTGTGCGGCTGTGTTCCCACCGGGGACTCCGCGCTGACCTGGCTGGTCGTGTTCCGGGCGACCCAGGGCCTGGGCGCGGCGCTGCTCTTCCCGGCCGCGCTCGCCGTCGTCGTCGCGGTGTTCCCGGTCGACCGGCGAGGGCGCGCCCGCGCCCTGTTCTTCGGCGTCACTGGCGCCCTGGCCGCCCTCGGACCGCTGCTCGGCGGCTGGCCGGCGGGCCGGACCGGGCGCGCGATCTTCCGGGTCGACGTCCCCGTCGCGGTCGTCGCGCTGATCCTCACCGCGCTCGACCGCATCTCCGACCGGCGCCGCGACGAGCCGCTCGACGTCAGGGGAGCCCTGCTCATCGGGGTCGGCACGGGCGCGAGCGTCCTCGGCTTCCAACAGGCCTCGGTCTGGGGCCGGGACAGCGCGGCGACCTGGGCCTGCGTCATCGGCGGGCTCGCCGTCCTACGCCCGGAGGCGCCCTCACCCCGCCCCGTCCGTCAGCAGCCGCCACCCCGGCGCGTAGTTCCCGTGCAGGACCAGTGACGCGGCCCCGATCGCCCCCACCGTGTCGCCGATGACGCTCTGCTCGATCGCCACCGGGCGGATGGAGCGGGCCACCGAGGTGCGGTTGACGGCGCTGTCGATCTCCTCCAGGAGGATCGGCTCGATGCCGCGCAGCGCCTCGCCGCCGAGGACGACCCGGCCGACGTCGAGCAGGCTGGCCGCACCGCGCGTGGCCTGGGCGATCAGGCGAGCGGCGCGTCGTACGACGTCACCGGCGGCGGGGTCACCGGCGCGGGCGGCCCGGCGCAGCGCCTTCCAGTCGTCGTGGAGCGAGGCGGCCGCGCCGGTCACCCCGATGCGGTCGGCGGCGACCGGGCCGTACCGCCGCAGCAGATCGTCGATGATCGCGGACGGGCTGCAGTAGGGGCCGAGGCAGTCCATGGCGCCGCAGTGGCAGACCCGGTCGCCGGGCTCGACGGGCATATGGCCGAACTCCCCGGCGTTGCCCGAATCCCCGTGCAGGACGGTGTTGTTGAGGACGATCCCGGCGCCGATGCCGGTGCCCAGGTAGATGAAGAGGAAGCTGCCGGCCCGCGCCTCGCCGCCGATCCAGCGCTCGCCGATCGCGGCGGCCGTCGCGTCGTTGTCCAGGGCGACGGGCAGACCGGTGGCCTTGGCGAACATCTCGACCAGCGGCACCCGGTCCCAGCCGGGCAGGTTCGGGGGCGCGACGACACAGCCCGAGGAACCGTCGATCGGGCCGGGCGCGGCGATGCCGAGGCCGAGCAGCCGGGCCGGGTCCACCGCGGAGCGGACGATCAGCCGCTGCACCGCGCGGGAGACCCGGTCCACGACGTCGGCGGGCACGTCCGGCGCGGTGAGCCGCAGCCGACGGCTGACGATCACCTCGCCCGCCAGGTTCACCAGCACGATCACGGCCGAGTCGGGATCGAGATGGACGCCGACCGCGTACGCGCCGTCCGGGCGGGGTGAGAGCAGCGTACGGCGTTTGCCGCCGCTGGACGGGGCGTGCCCGGTCTCGGTGACCAGACCGGCGTCGAGCAGCTTGCGGACGACGTTCGACACCGTCTGGTTGGTCAGACCGGTGAGCGCGGCCAGCTCGACCCGGCTGACCGCGCCGCGCGTGCGGATGGCGTCCAGCACCACGGCCTGGTTGTAGCCGCCCACCCGCGGCAGATTCGTTCCGCCGAGCGTCGTCACCTGTCCATCACCTGACCCCCGCCTCATGTCCACATCGCGACGTTCCCGCCATCACACCACGCCGCATGGCCGGAAGTTTACATGCCGGAGGCGTTGACTTAGTCCATCCATTGGATTTAGCTGTCGCCCACCAGACCGGGTCGAAGGGACCGGGCGCGCAGGGTGGCGCAAGGGAGGCGCCGTCCGCACCGAGCCGGCGCGTTCGCGTCCTACGCGGCTTCCCACAGGTTTTTTCGTTCCGGAGGAAACCCAGTGCGCTCGAAACTCGCCATCATCACCGCCCTCACCGCCGCCACCGCCCTCGCCGCGACCGCCTGCGGATCGGGCTCCACCGGGAGCTCCGACAAGTCCATCAAGGTCGTCTACTGGCAGAACCTCAACAGCAGCAACAAGCTCCAGGCGAACTACCTCGCCTCGATGGTCAAGGAGTTCACCGAGGCCCACCCCGGCACCAAGGTGAACCTCGTCCCCGTCACCGCCTCCGAGAACGACTACTACACCAAGATCCAGCTCATGATGCGGTCCCCCTCGACCGCCCCCGACCTGGTCTACGAGGACACCGCGCTGATCAACTCCGACATCGCGGGCGGCTACCTCAAGCCCCTGGACGCCTACACCGCGAAGTGGGCCGACTGGTCGCAGTACGCCACCGCCGCCAAGGGCGCGGTCAACGGCGCCTCCGACGGCAAGGTGTACGGCGTCCCGGACAACACCGACACCCGCGGGATCTGGTACAACAAGACGCTCCTCGCCAAGGCCGGGATCTCCGTGCCCTGGCAGCCCAGGACCTGGGACGACGTCCTCGCCGCCGCCCGGAAGATCAAGGCCGAGCTGCCCGGCGTCACCCCCCTGAACATCTACACCGGCACCGCCGGCGGCGAGGCCTCCTCCATGCAGGGCTTCGAGATGCTCCTGTACGGCACCCCGGCCGCCGACAAGTCCCTCTACGACGCGAGCCGGAAGAAGTGGGTCGTCGGCAGCCAGGGCTTCAAGGACGCGCTGACGTTCGTCCACACCGTCTTCAGCGAGAAGCTCGGCCCCTCCGTGGACCAGGCCCTCGGCGCCAACTTCGGCACCACCGTCGGCACCGAGCTGATCCCCGAGGGCAAGCTCGCCATCGACATCGACGGCTCCTGGATGCCCAACAACTGGGGCTCGACCAGCGCCAAGCCGTGGAGCGCGTGGCAGAGCACCATGGGGACGGCCGCCATGCCGACGCAGAACGGACAGGCGCCCGGCAAGACATCGATGTCAGGCGGCTGGGCCTGGTCGATCCCCGCCAAGGCGGGCAACGCCGACCTCGCCTGGAAGTTCCTGGCGTCCATCCAGACCAAGACCAACTCGGCGAAGTGGAACGCCCTCAACGCCACCATCGCCACCCGCACCGACGTCGCCACCGACCCGACGTATCTGAAGGCCGTGCCCACCAACGAGTTCTTCACCGCCCTCGTCGCCGACACCCACTACCGGCCGGGCCTGCCCGCCTACAACCAGGTCTCCACCGCCATCCAGAAGGCCATGGAGTCCGTGACCACCGGCCAGGCCTCCGTCGACAAGGCCGCCGCCACCTACGACAGCGACGTGGCCGCCGCCGTGGGCGACGACAAGACGGTCAAGGGCACCTCGTGACCGCACTCGCCCCGACTTCCCGCGGGACCGACGGCCACCGCCGGTCCCGCGGGGTCCCCGCACCCGTCCGCGGCCTCCTGCGGGGCCTGCCGCTGCTGCCGGCGGTGGTCCTGCTGGCCGTCTTCCTCGCCGGACCGATCGCCTACTGCGTGTACTACGCCTTCACCGACATGCAGTTGACCGGCGCCTCCGGCACCCACTTCACCGGCTTCGACAACTTCACCCGCGCCTTCCGGGACTCCGACTTCCTGAACGCCGTACGCCTCACCCTGGTGTTCGTGGTCGGCTCCGCCGTCGTCGGACAGAACACCCTGGGACTGGCCCTGGCCGTCCTCATGGAGAAGGCGTCCAAGCCGGTCCGCTCGCTCACCAACGGCGTGGTCATCGCCGCTTGGGTGCTGCCCGAGGTCGTCGCCGGCTACCTCATGTACGCCTTCTTCTACGACCAGGGATCCCTCAACTCGCTCCTCCAGACCCTGCACCTGCCGCGGCAGAACTGGCTCTACACCCTGCCGATCCTCGCGGTCTGCCTGGCCAACGTCTGGCGCGGCACCGCCTTCTCGATGATGGTCTTCTCCGCCGCCCTCAACGACGTGCCGAGGGAACTCGTCGAGGCCGCCGAGATGGACGGCGCCGGCCCCTGGCAGCGGCTGTGGCGGGTCACCCTGCCGGTCATCCGGCGGTCGATCCTGACCAACCTGATGCTGATCACGCTCCAGACGCTCTCCGTCTTCGGCCTGATCTACACCATGACCCGCGGCGGCCCCGGCAACAAGAGCGAGACCCTCCCCGTCTTCATGTACCAACAGGCGTTCCAGAACAGCCTCATCGGCTACGGCACCGCCATCGCGCTCGTCCTGCTGGTGGTCGGCGCCCTGTTCTCCGCCGTGTACATCCGGCTGCTCCGACTGGAGGACGAGTGATGGCCGTCGCCGTCAAGACGCCCACCGGCACCGCCCGCCGCGACCGGTCCACCGCACGCCCCGCCTCCCTGCGGCGCCGCTCCCGCCTCGGCCGGATCGGGGTGAACCTCGTCCTGCTCGCGGTGTCGGTGACGTACGTCCTGCCGCTGCTGTGGATGGCCCTCGCCTCCGTCAGCGACCTCAACACCTTCCGGCTGAAGTGGCCGGACACCTTCACCCTCGACAACTTCGACGCGATCCTGAACGTCGACACCACCTACCGGCCGATGCTCAACAGCCTGCTGCTGTGCGGCTTCGGCACCCTGATCACGGTCGTCGTCTCGATCCTCGCGGCCTACCCGCTGTCCCGCTACCGCTCCCGCCTGCGCCGGCCGTTCCTCTACACGATCCTGTTCTCCACCGGGCTGCCCATCACCGCCGTGATGATCCCGGTCTACAGCATGTTCGTGCAGGTCGACCTGATCGACTCGATGCCCGGCACGACCCTGTTCCTGGCGGCCTCCGCGCTGCCGTTCGGGATCTGGCTGATGAAGAACTTCATGGACGGCGTGCCGATCGTCCTGGAGGAGGCGGCGCGCATCGACGGCGCGCACGCGATGCAGGTGCTGTGGCGGGTCGTCCTGCCGCTGATGCGCCCCGGCGTCACCGTGGTCACCATCTTCACCTTCATCGGCATGTGGGGGAACTTCTTCGTCCCCTTCATCCTGCTGCTGTCCCCGGAGAAACTCCCCGCGTCCGTCAGTGTGTTCACCTTCCTCAGCGCCCACGACCAGACGCAGTACGGACAGCTCTCCGCCTTCTCGCTCATCTACTCGCTGCCCGTCGTCATGCTCTACCTGCTGCTCTCCCGCAAGCTCGGCGGCGGCTTCGCCCTCGGCGGAGCTCTGAAGGGCTGAGCGCCGCCGCCAGGAGATCAGCACCCCTCACGCGACCCCCCACGGAGAAGACAGCCATGCACAACGACCGTGAACTCACCGAGCAGCGACTGCGCCGGGTGCTCGACGAGCGCATACGGCCCGCCGTCCACGCCCGCTCGGTCCCGCTGCGCGTCGAGGTCTGGGACGTCCCCGGCGAACCCGTGCCCGTACGCGAGGGCCTGACCGCCCCCTACCGCCCCGCCCGGACGGGCGACCGGTGGGGCCCGGCCTGGACGACCAGCTGGTTCAAGGTGAGCGGCACGATCCCGGCCGACTGGGCCGGACTCCCCGTCGAGGCCGTCCTCGACCTCGGCTTCGCCACCCACTCGGCCGGCTTCTCCGCCGAAGGGCTCGTCCACCGCGCCGACGGCACCGCCGTGAAGGCCCTCAACCCCCGCAACACCTGGCTGCCGGTGACCGGATCCGCCGTCGGGGGAGAGGAGTTCAGCGCCTACATCGAGGCCGCCGCCAACCCGGTCGTGATGCACACCGCGCCCGGCGAACTCACCTTCGGCCCGACCTCGGTGGGCGGCCGCGCCCCCTGGCTCGGCGACCCCGCGGCCGACCCGGGCGAACCCCTGTACCGGCTGCGGCGGTTGGACCTCGCGGTCGTCGACCGACCGGTGTACGAGCTCGTCCAGGACCTCGACGTCCTCGACCAGCTCATGCACGAACTCTCCCCCGACTCACCCCGCCGCTGGCAGCTCCTGCGCGCCGCCGAACAGGCCCTGGACGCCGTCGATCTCCAGAACATCGGCGGCAGCGCGGCGGCCGCCCGCGCCGCGCTGGCCCCCGCCCTCGCGGCCCCCGCGCACGCCGGCGCCCACCGGATCTCCGCCGTCGGACACGCCCACATCGACACCGCCTGGCTCTGGCCGCTGCGCGAGACCGTCCGCAAGGTGGCCCGTACGGTCTCCAACGTCACCCAACTCATGGACGACCACCCGGAGTTCAAGTTCGTCATGTCCCAGGCGCAGCAGCTCGCCTGGCTCAAGGAACACCGTCCCGAGGTCTACGCCCGCGCCCAGGAGAAGGCGAAGACCGGGCAGTTCCTGCCCACCGGCAGCCTCTGGGTCGAACCCGACACCAACATCAGCGGCGGCGAGGCCCTGGTCCGCCAGTTCGTCCACGGGAAGCGGTTCTTCCTCGAGGAGTTCGGCGTCGAGACCGAGGAGATGTGGCTGCCCGACACCTTCGGCTACAACGCCGCCCTGCCCCAGCTGATGAAGCTCGCCGGGGTGCGCTGGTTCCTCACCCAGAAGATCTCCTGGAACACCACCAACAAGTTCCCGCACCACACCTTCTGGTGGGAGGGCATCGACGGCACCCGGATCTTCAGCCACTTCCCGCCCGTCGACAGCTACAACGGCGAACTCTCCGGTGCTGAAGTCGCCCACAGCGTACGGAACTTCCAGGACAAGGCCGGCTCCAACAGCTCCCTCATCCCGTTCGGCTACGGCGACGGCGGCGGCGGCCCCACCCGCGAGATGCTCTCCCGTGCCGCCCGGATGGCCGACCTGGAGGGCTCCGCCCGCATCACCGTCGAGGGCCCCGCCGACTTCTTCCCGCGCGCCCACGCCGAGTACCAGGCGGGCGGCGGCGCGCCCGTCTGGTCCGGCGAGCTCTACCTCGAGTTCCACCGCGGCACCCTCACCAGCCAGCTCGCCACCAAGCAGGGCAACCGGCGCAGCGAACACCTCCTGCGCGAGGCCGAGTTGTGGGCCGCGACCGCCGCCGTACGGCACGCACACCCGTATCCGTACGACGCCCTGGACCGGCTGTGGAAGACGGTCCTGCTCCACCAGTTCCACGACATCCTGCCCGGGACGTCCATCGCGTGGGTGCACCGGGAGGCGGAGGAGACCTACGCGGCCGTCGCCCGGGAACTGGAGGACCTGATCGACGCGGCGCAGGGGAGCCTCGCGGACGACGGCGAAGGCACCCTGGTCTTCAACGCCGCCCCGCACGCCCGCGCCGGCGTCCCCGCCTTCGGCGCCGTACCCCGCGCCGACGACCCCGCCGCCCCCGTGCGTCCGCGCGCCACCGCCGACGGCTTCGTCCTCGACAACGGGCTCGTCCGCGTCACGGTCGACCCCCAGGGCCTGATCACCTCCGCCCACGACCTCACCGCCGACCGCGAGGCCCTCGCCCCCGGCGCCCGCGCCAACCTCCTCCAGCTCCACCAGGACTTCCCCAACCAGTGGGACGCCTGGGACATCGACGCCTTCTACCGCAACTCCGTACGCGACCTCACCGAGGCCGACTCGGTCACCGCCGGCGAGGACGGCGCCGTACACGTCGTCCGGTCGTTCGGGGCGTCCCGGATCGAGCAGACCCTCACCCTCCCCGCCGGGTCACGGCGGCTGCTCGTGGACACGGTCGTCGACTGGCACGAGCGCGAGAAGCTCCTCAAGGCCGCCTTCCCGCTGGACGTGCGGGCCGCGCACTCCACCGCCGAGATCCCCTTCGGCCACGTCGAACGCCCCACCCACACCAACACCAGCTGGGACGCGGCCAAGTTCGAGGTCTGCGCCCACCGCTTCCTCCACGTCGGCGAACGCGACTGGGGCGCCGCCCTCGTCAACGACTCCACCTACGGCCACGACATCACCCGTGACGTCCGCCTCGACGGCGGCACCACCACCACGGTCCGCCTCTCCCTCCTGCGGTCCGCCCGCTTCCCCGACCCCGACCAGGACCAGGGCGTGCACCGCCTGCGCTACGCCCTGCTGATCGGCGCCGACCTCGCCGACGCCGTCCGGGAGGGCTACCACCTCAACCTCCCCGAACGCACCCGGCCCGGCCGCACCCCGGTCGCCCCCCTGGTCACCGTCGACCACCCGGGCGTGGTCGTCGAGGCCGTCAAACTCGCCGACGACCGCGGCGGGGACGTCGTCGTCCGCCTCTTCGAGGCCCACGGCGTCCGTGCCCGGGCCACGCTCACCCCCGGCTTCCCCCTCGCCTCCGCCGAGACCACCGACCTCCTGGAACGCCCCCTGCCCGACCCGGCGAGCCACCGCGTCACCGACGGCGAGGTCCACCTCACCCTGCGCCCCTTCCAGATCCTGACCCTGCGCCTGCGCCGCTCGGACGGGCCCGTTGTCAGTGGCGGCTGACACACTCGGCACCATGACCAGTACACCCCAGCACTTCGCACCCCGATGGAGTGACGACGACCGCCCGGCCCTTCCCGGCGCCGGGGGCGAGCGGGAGACCCTGAGCGCGGTCCTGGACTGGCACCGGGCGACCCTCGCGCTCAAATGCGCCGGCCTGTCACCGGAACAGTTGAACGAACGGGCGATCCCGCCGTCCACGATGTCCCTGCACGGCCTCGTACGGCACCTCGCCGGTGTCGAGCGCTGGTGGTTCCGCATCCAGTTCGCCGGCGAGGACATCCCCCTGCTCCACTACTCCGACGACGACCCCGACCAGGACTTCGACGACCTGGACGGCGATGTCGCCGAGGACTTCGCCCTCTGGCGCGCGGAGTGCGACAGGTCCCGGCAGATCACGGCGGCCGCGGCCTCGCTGGACGCGACCGTCGTCCGCAGGAGCACCGGTGAGCCGTTCTCGCTGCGGAGGATCATGATCGACCTCATCGCGGAGTACGCCCGGCACAACGGCCACGCGGACCTCCTCCGCGAACGCCTCGACGGGACCACCGGCCAGTGACCACCTACGACGCCCCGGCCCCTGACCCGTAGGCTGTGCGGCGTGCCGCCCTCCCGCCTCCGACGCGTCGCCGTCCTCGTGCTCGAAGGCGCCAAGCCGCTCGACGTCGGCATCCCCGCACAGGTGTTCACGACCCGCGCCAGCATGCCCTACGAGGTACGGGTGTGCGGGGCGGAACCCGGCCTGGTCACCGGGGGCGACGGGCTGTCGTACCACGTGGCCCACGGTCTGGAGGCCCTGGAGTGGGCCGAGATCGTCTTCCTCCCCGGCTACCGGTCCCCGGACCGCGAGGACCCGTCGCCGCAGGTCGTCGACGCCCTGCTCGCCGCCCACGCCCGCGGCGCCCGGCTGGCCGCCATCTCGACCGGGGCCTTCGCGCTCGCCGCCACCGGCCTGCTCGACGGCAGACGCGCCACCACCCACTGGCACTACACCCGGGCCCTCGCGGCCAAACACCCGCTCGTGCGGGTCGACGAGAACGTCCTGTTCGTGGACGAGGGCACGGTCCTCACCTCGGCCGGCGCGGCCTCCGGCATCGACCTGTGCCTGCACATCCTGCGCGGCGACCTCGGCGTCGCCGCCTCCAACCACGCCGCCCGGCGCCTGGTCGCGGCGCCCTACCGCAGCGGTGGCCAGGCGCAGTACGTGCCGCGCAGCGTGCCGGAGCCGCTGGGCGAACGGTTCGCCGCCACCCGCGAATGGGCCCTGCACCACCTCGACGAACCCCTCACCCTCGACACCCTCGCCCGGAACGCGGCGGTGTCCCCGCGCACCTTCTCCCGCCGTTTCGTCGAGGACACCGGATACACCCCCATGCAGTGGGTGATGCGGGCCCGGATCGACCGGGCCCGTGAGCTGCTGGAGCGGTCCGAGCGCGGGGTCGAGCAGATCGCGGCCGACGTAGGACTCGGCACCGGCGCGAACCTGCGGCTGCACTTCCAGCAGATCCTCGGCACCACCCCCAGCGAGTACCGGCGCACCTTCACCCGCGGCGAATAGCACCGCCCCCCACGGCTGGCGAGATCCTTGCGAACCATGGCGCTCACGCCGTGGCCGCGGCCGTCCGCCGCAGGCGAGGCTGGGGGCGACTCGAAGGGACACGATTCATGACTCGCATCGCCATCAACGGATTCGGCCGCATCGGACGCAACGTGCTGCGTGCGCTCCTCGAGCGCGAGACCGGCCTCGAGGTCGTCGCCGTCAACGACCTCACCGAGCCGACCGCCCTCGCGCGCCTCCTCGCCTTCGACTCGACGTCCGGCCGCCTCGGCCGTCCGGTCACCGTCGAGGACGGCGCGCTCGTCGTCGACGGCCGCCGGATCCAGGTGCTCGCCGAGCGCGACCCGGCACAGCTGCCGTGGGCCGCGCTCGACGTCGACCTCGTGCTGGAGGCGACCGGCCGCTTCACCTCCGCCAAGGCCGCCCGCGCCCATCTCGACGCGGGTGCGCGCAAGGTTCTCGTCAGCGCGCCCTCCGACGGCGCCGACGTCACCCTCGCCTACGGCGTCAACACCGACGCCTACGACGCGGAACTGCACACGATCGTCTCGAACGCCTCGTGCACGACGAACGCGCTCGCCCCGCTGGCCGCGGTGCTCGACGAGCTGGCCGGCATCGAGCACGGCTTCATGACGACCGTGCACGCCTACACCCAGGAGCAGAACCTCCAGGACGGCCCGCACCGCGACCCCCGCCGTGCCCGCGCCGCCGGGGTCAACATCGTGCCCACCACGACGGGCGCCGCCAAGGCGATCGGCCTGGTACTGCCGAACCTCGACGGCAAGCTGTCCGGCGACTCGATCCGCGTGCCCGTCCCGGTCGGCTCGATCGTCGAGCTGAACACCACCGTCGCCCGTGACGTGACCCGCGACGAGGTCCTCGCCGCCTACCGCACGGCCGCCGAGGGCCCCCTCGCGGGCATCCTCGAATACTCCGAGGACCCCCTGGTCTCCTCCGACATCACGGGCAACCCGGCCTCGTCGATCTTCGACTCGGAGCTCACCCGTGTCGACGGCCGCCACATCAAGGTGGTCGCCTGGTACGACAACGAGTGGGGCTTCTCCAACCGGGTCATCGACACCCTGCAGCTCCTCGCCGCCCGCTGACCCCGCGGCCTCCCGTCCCCTACGGCACGTCGATGCCGTGGCCGTAGGGGAAGACGGGGTTCGTAGGGCCTACGCCGAACTCGTCGTCGTCATGGCGGCCTCCCCGCAACGCGCCGCCGAAAGCGGCGAGTCGAAGGAGGCCACCGACGTCACCGAGGTCGCAGAGGAGACCGGCGCGGTGATGGACGGACCGCGACTCCAGTGGGTCCTCGACCCACGACGCTTCGACCTGGCCGGCCGCTTCCGCGCCTGCGCCGACCGGCTGCCGCGCTCGATCACGACGCGGGCGACGGGACTTCCGTAGCGGCCGGGTACCCCCTAGCCGATCGGCACGGCCCGGCCCGTGACCCGGGTCCGCTCGAGCTCCGGGGCCACCTCGATGAGCAGATCGCTGGGGCGGCCCATGGCCTCTCCCTGACGGATCGTGATCCTGGCCGGGGCCGTGACGAGCCCGAGCGCGCGGAGGTAACCGCCGAAGGCCGCGGCCGCCGCGCCGGTCGCCGGGTCCTCCACCACACCGCCGACGGGGAACGGATCACGCGCGTGGAAGCGCTCCGCCGACTCGCGCCACACCAGGTGGACGGTGGTCCAGCCGTGCCGCCGCATCACCTCGGCGAGGCCGTCGAAGTCGTAGTCGAGGTCCGCCAGACGAGCCCGGGAGGCGGCGGCCAGGATCAGGTGGTCATTGCCGGCGAACGCCACATGCGGCGGCAGCGCCGGGTCGAGATCGCCGACCGCCCAGCCCAGGGCCGCGAGTGTCGCGTCCAGTTCGGCGCCGGAGGCGGGGCGGGAACGCGTCGGGACACTGGTGAGGGTGGCCAGCACCGCGCCGTCCTCACCCTTTTCGGTCGCCACGGGGATCTCACCGGCGGGGGTGTCCAGCACGATCTCCCCGGGACCCAGCCGCTCGGCGAGGGCCACCGCGAGGGCGACGGTCGCGTGCCCGCAGAAGGCCACCTCGGCCAGTGGGCTGAAGTAGCGCACCCGGAACCGCCGCGCCGCGTCGTCGCGATCCGTGACGAAGGCCGTCTCGGAGTAGCCGACCTGCGCGGCGACGGCGAGCATCGCCGCCGCGTCGAGCCCGGCGGCGTCCAGCACGATCCCGGCGGGATTGCCGCCCGCCGGGTCGCGGGTGAAGGCCGAGTAACGCAAGGTCTCGACGGCCGCTTCGGGCCGCTCCACGGGGCTCGCCCCGTCGGCATCGATGGTCATGGGCCCACGCTGCCACCCCGCGCGGACCGAGTCCACCGGGAAGATCGAACTGTTCCGGGTCCATGTGCCGAAGGCGCGGCGGACGCCGCGAAATGATGTCGCCGTCCGCAGGAGGCGCCTGGCAGGCTGGCGGCCATGGTGGACACGCAGTTCTCCGACTCCCGGATCGCCGCGCTGTACGACCTCTACTGTCCCTGGGACGCGCGCGGGGACTTCACCCTCTATCTGCCCCTGGTGATGGCCGCTCGGTCCGTCCTGGACGTCGGATGCGGGACCGGCGCGCTGCTGCGCAGGGCACGGGAGGACGGACACACCGGCCGGCTGTGCGGTCTGGACCCGGCCACCGGGATGCTGGAGGTGGCCCGGACGCGCCCGGACATCGAGTGGATCCTCGGCGACCTGACCGCGGCACCGGACTGGGACCGTGAGTTCGACCTCGTGGTGATGACCGGTCACGCCTTCCAGGTCCTCCTCGACGACGCCGAACTGCGCGCCGCGCTGACGAGGATCGCCGCCGCCCTGACCGACCGGGGCAGCTTCGCGTTCGAGATCCGCAACCCTCTCGTACGGGAGTGGGAGGACTGGCGCATCCGGTACTCGGGCGAGGTCGTGGACCCGACGGGCACCGTGGTGCACTGCGCCTGCGAGGTCGAGACCCCGGTCCGCGGCGACCGCGTCGCGTTCACCCACACCGACACCGGCCCCGACTGGACCGTCCCGCACCGCAGCCGAAGCGTGCTGCGCTTCCTCGCCCCGGACCCCCTCTCCCGCTTCCTGACGGAAGCGGGCCTGGTGGTGTCGGAACAGTACGGCGACTGGGACCGCAGCCCAGGTCAGCGGCTGCGGATCGCACTGGTGGCGAAGAATCCGGTCGCGGCGGCGGTGATGAGGGCACAGACGGCGAGCAGCGTGGTACGGCGCATGGAACGGCCTTTCCCTAGGAATGGAGGTGCGTCATGTGCAACGCCGGTCGGGCCGCCGTTGACGTGCCGCGGCCCCGTTTCCCACCCGCTTGGCTGTCACATGGACGGCCGAGGGCGGCCCCGGCGAGGGCCGGGGACGCCGGGAACCGAAAGCCGGCCCGCCGCACCTGCGGGGAAGTCGGGGCGCCGCGATTGAAGACCGCTTCCGTTGAACAGGTACTCCCCATGGCTGACATGGTTTCCGCGGTGACCGGGATCGGCGGTGCTCTGCTGGGCACCGCGGTCGGTGCGTTCGTCACGCACTTCCTGCAGCGGCGCAACACGTCCATGGCCCGTCTGCACGAGGAGCGCATCTCGGCCTACGTCGCCTTCGCGGAAGCGGTCATGGAGCTCCGCAGGGAACTCATGGATCGCTGGTTCGCCGAACACAACGGCGCCGCCCACGACTCCACCCCGGTCTACTCGGCCCGCAGCACCATGTGGACCGCCTACTACCGGGTGACCCTGCTCGCCGGCGACGAGGACATACGGCAAGCGGCCGCAGCGGCACGGGAGACCGTTTCCTCGATCAAGAAGGCAGCGGACGTGGACCTCATGAAGGAGCGCTCCGACCTGACGCGCGACGCGGTACGCCGGTTCGTCGACAGCGCCCGTACCGAAGTGTCCCGCTAGGGGGTTTCGTCACCCCGTAGCACCTTCCATCCCTGCAGTCCAGATCCTTTGCCCGGCCCTCACCCGCCTGCCACGATGGCCGGGTGACGGACAGCGACCGGGCGACACGCCGGGCACCCAAGGCATCCCCCCTCGACACCATCATCACGGCCTTACGCACGCACGGAGTCCCCCTGCCCGGAGACCTGTCACCGGCCATGCGGAAGTGCGTGCGTCCTGTGAGGCTGGACGCCGTCTCCGTGGATCCGGCGCCGGACGACCTGGTACGGGCCTGGAAGGCGACCAGAGAGCATCGGAACAAGGAACCGCGCGAGGCGGTGTGGATTCCTCTGCTGTACATGTTCCGCGAGTACTTCTCCCGACGTGGTCCCGGCCTTGAGGCAGCCCTGCGGGCCGAGGGGATGCCGCTCATGCTCACCCGGCGCGAGGTCTCCCTGCAACTCGGCAGCAGATGTTTCCACCTCGGGCAGAAGCTTTTCATGGACGGGCAGCGCGAGCCCGGCCGGTTCCTGTTGAACGAGGCCGTCCGGGCCCTCGAATGGGGCGACCGCAACGGACAGAAGATGCCGATCGCAAGGCGCTGCACCTGCAACGGCCAGCTCGCCGTCGCACTCGTCCTGCTCGCCCGGGATCTGGACGAGACCGATCCCGAGGCCGTCGGCCTGCTGCAGCGCGCCGAACGCCACTCGGCCTTCGCCGAGCAGGAGGACAAGAGCGAGGAACACTTCGCCTACCGGGCCGAGATCCATCTCCGTCTGTTCCGCGCCGAGCGCACAACCGCTCACCTCGAGAAGGCTCACACCGTCCTCCTCGCGCTCCGCCGTCCACCGGCCTCGAGAGGGCTGCGGGCGACAAGGGCGGACGTCCTGGCCGGGCTCGGCCTCGTCAGGCTGCGCAGCGGGCAGTTCGACGAAGGGATCCGGCTGCTGCGCGAGGCGGAGGCCGCGTACTCCGACGCCCGGGCGACGGGCGGACCGTCGAACCTCCAGGGGGCCCACCCCGGGTACCTCCTGGCCCGGCGCGGCCACGTGCGGCACCAGCTCTACCGCTTCGACGTCGACGCCGTCGGCCGCCGCAGCACCGCACGACTCGAGGACGCGCTCAGCGACCTGCTCGCTCCTGAAACCGCCGGTCACATGAGCGGCCGAGTGATCGCCGCAGCCCTGGTGGACCGCTCCCGGGTCCGGCAGCGACGCCGCGACCGGGCCGGTTCGGCCGCCGACCTCGTCCAGGCGCGCGCCCTGCTGGACACCTCGCCGGAATCAGCCGGCCTCGCCGTGAAACTGCGCGTACGGGAACTCGACGACGCGGTGGATCGTGCCGTGGCGGACAGGGACACCGACGCACTGCGCCGACTCGCCGGAGAGATCGTCGCGTTGCCGTCCGACACGCCCATTCCGAGTACGGCTCTGGCCCGTGCGTGCCGGAGCATGGTCGTCGCAGAGGGCATCGACCGGTGCCGCCTCCTGTTGGAGGACGCGCTGGACCGCATCGAAATCGACATCGTCCACCCGGAGTTGTCGCCGCCCGGGCAGCGTCACGTGGCGGGCAACGCCGCACTCGTCGCCCGCCTGCTCGCCCGGGCCGACGAAGAGGCCGCACCCGCCGCCCTCGACCGAGCTCTGACCCTGTACCGGCTCAGCTTCGACGCGTTGGACGACCCCGCCGGCACCGATGCCTACGCCGACGCCGGTGCCTGCGCCCTCGACCTGGCCAAAGCACTGGCCGCCGGCGACGACGCCGACAGCGAGGACGCCGCCGGACTCCTGCACGAGGCGGTCGGCTGGCTGCAGAAGTCACTGGCCAAGGCCGGCAACGCCTCGTCCGTGGTCCGCCCCGACTACGACCCGGTCATCGTCCACAGCCGCCTGGGCGAGGCCGCACTGCGCTCCTACGCACTCACCCCCACCGACCGTCTGCTCGAGCTGGCGATCAAGAACCTGGAGGAGTCGCTGGCACTCGAGTCCGCAGACGGGGAGACGGCGCGCCTCCGGCCGGAACGGGATCGGACCGCGATCGTCGGCCACCTGGGAGACGCCTACTACCGACGCGGTACGAGGAACCGCGACGCCGACGATCTGAAGCGCGCCCTCGAGCTCAAGGAAGAGACCTACACCGGCGGCAACCGGGCCCGCGAGAACCGTAGTCTTGCCGCGGCTGCCGCCGAACGCCTGCACCGCATCACCGAGGACGACACCCAGCTCACCCGCAGCGCGGGATGCGCACTTCAGGCGGCGACCTGCGACCCCGCCTGGCCCTGGCCGGTGCTGCAGCTCGCCGACCTCGCCCGGCAGCACGAGACCCTCGACCCGTCCCACCTGGCCGGTCTGCCCCCGGCCTTCCTGTCCGAGCCGCTCCTCGCGGGCGACCGGCCGGCGCTTCTGCAGCGGGCCGCCGAACTGGCCGCCCGCAACCGTGAGTTCGCCGCCTCCGTCCTCGGCGGCCAGCGGAGGACCGGAGAACAGGGGGTGTTCGTCCTCAACGACGGTCACCGGCTGATCGAGCAGACCATCGTCCTCAAACGACTGGACGCGGCGGCAGCGGCCCGGGAGTGGGAATGGACGCAACGCTTCCGTCAGTGGCTCACCGAACGGCACGCCCCGGCGGACTGGCAACTGCCCGAGCCCCTCGGACTGGTCCCGGTCGAAGCACCGCCCGAGACAGTGCTCGAACAGGAGGCGGTCTATGTCATGCGGCGCATGCAGGGACGGCTCCTGGGCGCGACCGTGACCGACCGGATCGCCGGCGGTGAGGGAGATCCGCTTCCCCACTTCGCCCGTGCCCTGCGTTACCTCGCCGCCTTCCAGGCCTGGCGCGCCCTCGACGACGCGGGCACACCCCGCACCGCGACCGCCCGGCACGCGCAGGACTGGGCCGCCCAGGTGACCAAGGCCTGCGACAAACTCGACGCGTCCGGCGGCCTTCGCAAGGCGCTGCAGGACTTGGTTCACCCGCTCGCGGCGCCGGGCAGGGCGGTCGTGGCCAAGAAGGATCCCCACCCCGGGAACTGGATCCTCACCCGGCACGAAGCCCTCGTCCTCATCGACGTGGAATCCAAGACGACCCTGCCGCTGCTGCAGGAGGCCGTCACGGTCATCGACGACCTTCCCCTCGTCCCCCTGGACGAGGAGGGCTGGGCGCTACGAGAAGAGCTCTGCGCCGAATACCTGGCGGCACTGACCGAGTTCGGGCTGCCGATGCCCGCCGGGGCGGACGTCCTCGCCGACAGCCTGGAAGCCCTCGCCGTCCTCCACGCGGTGAAGGGCATCGGCCGTATCCGGCGCTGGAGCCACGACGTCTCCTCGTTCACCCTCTCCTTGCGCGGTGTGCAGTACGCGCACTACTGGAGCATCCTGGACCATCTCGCCGCCCACGGGCGCGACCGGACCGCGCGTGCCTTCTGCCGGCTCTTCCTCACGGAGTTCCGGCGCGAGCCCGCCGCGATGGGCTGACCCCGCCCGGCTTTCCCGGCCTCACCGCTCCAGACTCAGATCGAAGGAGGGGAGGCCGGGACGCTTGCGGTCCTCACGGATCGCGTCGACGCAGACGGTCAGCTCCGTGCCCCGCGCATAGGAGGAAGGCCGCCGTCCCGGTTCCAGGTCACGTGCCCGGATCAAGCCGTTGAAACCGGGGAGCACCTCGACGAAGACCCCCACCGTGTCGACGGCATTGCGTACGCGTCCGGTGAGAACGACGCCTTCCCGTACACCCGCGTCGGCGAGCTGCTGCTCCAACGGGGGAGTCTCCAGGTTCCGCAGATCCAGCTGGATCTGCGGAGTGTCCCGATGCAGGGTGACCGCCTTCACCGTGCCGGTCACTTCCTGTTCCGGCGTCAGGATGTGGGGGAGTACGAGGACGCCGTGGACGCCCACATCGGCGGCGAGCACGGTCGCCGTCAGCCCGTCCGGGAGCCGGAGCCACGCACGGCGGAGCTCGGCACTGACCCGGTGGACCACGGCACCGACCCACGCCCCGACCGGGTAGCGTGCACCTGCCTCGGCCAGGGTCGGGACCGGATCCCCTCCGCCGTCGGTCTCCTGCCCGGCCGTGCCGGTGACGGGACCGGCGGCGCCGTCCGTCGGTCTGAGCGTGAGCATGCCGTAGCCCTGTCGGTCGAAGACACCGGTCACGAGACCGGTGAACTCGCCTCCGACGACAAGGGCGTCCGCGATCGTTCCCTGACCGGCCCCCAGGTCGCGCTGGGAGACGGTCGCGGGAACACCGTCGAACAGGCGCAGCCAGGCGCGGCCCAACTCCGCCTTGACGGCCGTCACGACGGCGGTGACCCGCGTGCCCACCGGATGCATCACTGTGACCTCGGCCGCGGGCAGACGCAGTTCGGCAGGCAGTTCCACGCGGACGGCGGCGGGCAGATCGACGGGCTCGCGGTCGGTGCCCGGACGCAGCACGGGTTCCGTCCGCGACGGACTGTGGTGACGGCTCCGCGCCCACCACAACCAGACGTCACGGACCCAGGTGGCGTCCAGGGCCAGTTCGGCGAGTGCGATGGCGCTGCTGCGGCTGACGACGCGCTCCGCCCTCAGGAAGACCCCGCTGCCCCCCACTTCCGGCAGGGGCCCGTCCGGCAGGCCGAGCAGGGACGCGTCGGGCAGATCCTCGACGACGTCTGCGACGGGACGCAACGAGCGCCCCTGCAAGGAAAGACGAGAGCGTTCCTGGTACAGGCGCACGACGACGGGCGCCTCCGGCTCGGGCGGTGACGCCCCGGCCGACGCGCTGATCACGTGGCGCAGTCCCGTCCCGCTGTCGTGGGTCAGCAGACGGACGTTCACGAAACCGCTGCCGTTGGGAACGCCGGTGACCACGCCGGCCACGTCACGGGCGCCCTTGGCGGCCGCCTGGACATGGTGGTGGGCCAGGTCGACGAGTGTGACGGTGAAATGCCCCGACTGGCTGCGCGGCAGGACGGTCGCGGTGACCGTGGTGCCCTCGACGAGGTCGGCCAGCTGACCGGTGTCCCGCCGGTGGAGGGCCACGGCGAGCTGGGCTCGTTCGTCCTGCCGTGCCGGATTCGGATCGGCCTCCCGCAACAGGAACCGGCCCCGGCCGTCGGCACGCGTCAGCACGCGCAACTCCCCGTCGTGGTCGCCGACCAGGGGACCGACGACCACGTCGATGTGGTCACCCGCCTGCAGATCGGGGTGGGCTCCAGGACCGTCGGTGTCCTCGGGGCGGCGCCAGTCGGGACGCAGACAGACCAGTGGTTCCCCGTCGGGCGTGACGTGGTACCCGACCACCTCGTACCAGCCGTCGCCGTTCAGGCCGCCTTCCTGCGCCAGGACGAACGGCCGGGAGACGTCGGTGCTCCCGGCCGACGCCGGCCGTCCGGGCCCGCGCGGGACGCCGGGCGCCCCACCGCCCGCGGCCGTACGGGGGGCGTCGCACGCGGCCAGGTCACCGGCGAGGCAACGGGAACACCGCCCGCACGCCGTCTCGTCGGCTTCGACGTCACGGTGATCGAGGACAGCGGTGCGGGCCAGGGCCTCGACGTCGGGGATCCGTTCCTCGCTCGTGGGCCAGCTGCGATCGGTTTCCGGAGAGGCGTCCACAAGCGTCGCCGCCCCTCCGTGAGCGAGCTGCTCCTGAGCGTCCAGCGCGGCGAGTTCCCGTGCAGCCTCGGGGAGGGGAGACGGAGCGTGCCGGGCTTCGACGTGTCCGGCCACGGGCCGACCGACGGCGTCCCGGTCCAGGTGCAGCAGGGCCCGTGTGCCGGCGGGCCATTCCGCCAGGAGGGCGCGGATGACATCGCGGCGCGGTTCGGGCCGGGCGTGGAGGGCGCCGAGGGCCAGGAGGCGGGCGGCGTCGGCGGGTCCCGTGGTGTCGGACGCCCCGTCCAGCGCCCACGGCTCGGCGGTGACGAGGTGTGCCAGGCGGGTCCCGTCGCGGCCTCGGACTCGGGAGAGGGGGATGACCCGTTCGGGCAGCCGGGTCAGCTGCCCGGCATGGGCGGCGCACGGTGCGGCCTGCCCGCCGTGGACGGCGACGTAGTCGGTGCCGTGCAAGACGTGCTCCAGGTCGGCGAAGGCCCGGGTGATGGCTCCGCGGGCGCGGCGCAGCAGCGACGGCTCGACGAACCGTTTGACTTCCTCCTTCATGGCCGGGGACAGGCCGCCGAGGATGTCCCGGCGGGTGGCGGCCGCGGTCACCAGACGGTCGTTGCCGACCCACCAGCGACGTGCCCATTCCGTCCGGGCGGGGGAGGCCTCCCACGGTGGGGTGTCGGGATCGGCGCGCTCCCAGCCCGCGACGATCTGCAGCACCAGTTCCGCGTCGTCCTCGCAGCCACTGGCGAGGGCACGATGGCGCTCCGCGGCCTCGTACCGCCATTCGTCCGGCCAGGAGAAGTCGGTCAGCAGCAGGCCGGTCGGGCCGACGAGACGTGACGGCGCGGTGAGCAGGGCCAGAACGGCGGTCACCTCGGGCAGACACGCCAGACGGTCGGCGTGCATGACGGCCAGCGCGGCACCGGTGGAGCCCAGGACCTGGAGGCGGTTCAGCTCCTTGCCGAACGTCGTGGGATGGCCTCCCGCGTCGAGGGAGCCATTGGTCTGAAGAGCCCGGTCGGCTCGGTGCAGCTCTTCGACGAACGTCTTCCGGGACGCTTCGGCGGCCTCGCCGAGCGCGAGGGGCGGCGGGGGGACGAACGCGGCCGGCCAGGGGAAGTCGACGACGGAGTCCAGGCCGCCCATCTTGGCGGTCATCACCAGACGTTCGAGGTTCTCACGGGTGGAACCCGGAGCGGTGTCCTCGGCGAGCCTGAGCAGCTGTTCCTTGCTGTACAGCGGAAAGACCCAGCCCGGAGCCTTGCGCCCGACCCGCCCCCAACGCTGTTTGATCCCGGCCTGCGAGTGGGCCTTGGTCCTGATGCTTCCCTGGGCCGTGTCCACGTCCCACTCGGACTGGGCGATGAGCCCGGAGTCGACGACGAACCGGACCCCCTCGACGGTCAGGGACGTCTCCGCGAGGTTGGTGGATATGACGATCTTGCGGCGGTCGCCCTTGCGCCGCGCGGCCAGGGCGGCGCGCTTGTCCTCCACCGGCAGGGACGACAGCAGCGCGTACACGTCGACGCCGTCGCCCAGACCGGCGCGTATCAGCTCGCAGGCCTCCTCGATCGCCTTGCCGGTGGGAAGGAACCCGAGAATGTCGCCGAAGATGTCCGCGGCATCCAGCCCGCGGGTGAGCCGGACCACGAACTCCGCCAGCACGGAGGGCATCTCGCGCTGGACGGTCACGGCCCGGTAGAACCCGACGACCGCGGAGTCCAGGCCCGTCTGGTACATGTGCAGGGTCAGGGTGCGCCGCCCGTGATCGGTGAGGGCCGCCAACTGGTCCAGGCTCGTGCCGTACACGAATTCATCCGTCTGTGCGGCGGGCCGGGGCCGGGAGACCTCGGCGTTGCGCAGCCACGCACCGTCGATGAGGACGTCCATCTCGCTGTGCCGGATCGACAGCAGTGCCAGACGCAAGGTGACATCGGCCCGTGCGGGCGGCTCGTCGGCCAGGCGAAGGCACCTGAGGGGAAACGGGTGAGCGGCGGCGGAGCCGTCGCGGTAGGCGACGGGTACGTCGATGCGTCGGTCGGGTTGTCCGTCGACGTACTGCCGCAGCACCCGGGTCAGTACGCGGTTGTGCACCCCGGAAGGACTGACGGCCCGTCGGTCGGCCGCGTCGGGGCGGACGGCGGCCGCCACTTGGGCCCGGAACCGCGCCTCCACGGCCCGTCGGCCCTCCACGCCGTCGGGAGCGCGCCAGGGGTCCGCCACCTCGGGAGCGGGCGCCCGGCCGGGCGGGTGGCGGTCGGTGCCTCCGGGCGCGAAGGGGACGGTGACGGCCACGACGATGTGGCTCTCGGCCAGCCAGCCCAGAACCAGACGCGCCGCGTGGCCGGGCACGCGGTCGGCCAGCGGAGAGCCGAGCGGATCCGGCAGGTCGGGGGCGGCCACCGGCAGGCCGGGGCCGTCGGGTGGTTCGTCCAGGACCACGCAGGGGGCACCCGTGGCCGCGGCGTGCCAGGCGTGGCTCTCCAGTTGGGAGCACAGACGCTCGTAGCGGACGACGTCGGAGCGGTCGCCGGGCTCGGCGACGGCCGACCGGCGGGCGGCTGTGGCGATGTCTCCGACGAGCGCGCGGAGGTGCCCGTCCCCGGGCAGGGACACGAGCGTGGTGGTGTGAGTGGTTGCCGTCATCCGCGTGCGAGCCTCGAAGTGAGCAGTTTTTCCTCGATCGCCCGGTCCAGGTCGGCGAGGCGGTCCGGACAGCGCAGCACGGGCACGTCGGCTTCGAAGGGCAGCCGGGTGTCCTGCGGAAGCAGCAGTGCTCCGGCGGTGCCGCGGGTGCGCAACGCCCGTACGACGGCGCGATCACGGTCGCTCACATGGACCCTGGGGAGCACGGTGAGCGATCGGGCGGCGGGAAGGGCGCTGTCATGGGCCGACCAGGGCGGGATCACCGGGTCCGGCATGTGGTACTCGACGGCGGCGGTGTCCTCGTGGACCGTCCAGGTCACTCCCGCACTGACGTCCTCCGCGATCCGTACGCCGTCCGTGGCACCCGCACTGTCGCGGCCGTTGAGCCGGCGGAAGTACATGCCGGCCATGAGGGCCGCACGGCAGACATCGGATTCCGCCTGCCGCAGGGACCGGTGGGTCCAGTCGGCGCCGCCGGCAAGAACGGACGCACCCTGTTCACTCGTCGCGAGCAGCAACTCGAGTTCGAGCTCACGCCATACCTGGGAGAGCAAGGCGTAGCAGACGCGCTCTGGGCCGATGCCGTCGGTGGCCACGGCCGATCGAACCCGTTCACGCAGCCCCCGGGGCATGGGGGTGACGGCCAGGAACAACTCCCTCGCCTCGGCGGGGCTGATCGACGCGGGGTCATCGGCTCCCAGAGGCACACCCCGGGTGCGTCCGTAACGACGGAGGCCGGCAGGGACACGGCCTTCGGGATGGCCGGCGTAGCGGATCGTGCGTCCGTCGAGGTGCACCGACGCCGGCCGGTCGAACCGGACCTCGATGGTGCCGCCGCGGGCGAAGGCGTCGCACAGCATCAGCGCCGCCAGGGCGCGGTTGGCCTCGTGAGTGGCGACATGTGGCACTTCGGCCGTCATCCAGGCGGGCACCGACAGACCGTCGAAGGCGCTGTCCTGGGCGATGGCCGCGTAGCCGACGACGACGTTCTGGCAGGCCAGCCGCACCGGCCGGACGACGAAGTCGCGGGGGCGTCTGTCATGGTCGATGAAGGCGCGTTCGTAGGCGGGGCCGATCTCGTCCAGCATGCGGGTGAGCCCGGCCTCCCGCGCCGACAGCTCCTCTTCGAGAGAGGCGATGTAGAGCAGCGGATCGACGTCCAGAAGAGCGAGTTGGCGACTCGGCGGCACATCACCGAGAAACAGGCGTACGACCGTGCCGGGAGCGAGGGTGCGGTCACCGTCGCTCAGGGGCTTCAGCACCGCACAGGCCAGGGAGGCTTCGTCGACGACCGCCAGGGGGACCAGCGAGGAGAGCAGATCGGCGGGCACCACACGCCGTAACGTCTCCCGCGCGTCTTCGAGCGTGTGCGCGGTGCCGTGCGCGGCGGGAGCGAGCAGCAGCTCCCGCACGGATGCGGACCACTGATTGACGTACGTGAAGGCCAGTGAGCGCAGGACGTCCTGATCCAGGGCCCCGGCGGGGCCCGTCACCGGTAGGGCCCGGTCTCGCGCAGGATGCCGGCGAGTCTCTCGATCTCCTCGTTCACCCTCGTGCCGCTGAGATCTCCCGTCAAGGTGACCTTTTCCGTAGCAGGCGTCTTTGCGACGTTGGTGGATTCAGGGCCCTTGAGACGGCGGATGAGAACCCTCACCTCGCCCTTGTACGGGTCGTGAATCACGTGCAGGTGAGGGTAGGCGTTGCCCTGCACGGGCTGTCCTCGCTGGTCGAGCCAGGAGTGGACGAGATCCTCCGTGCCGGGAACGGGTTTGTCGCCCTTCCAGTCACCCATGCGGCTGTAGGCCGGCTCGTCTTGAGCGCTTTTCAGCCGCATGCCCTCGGGAGGGACGTCCGTGGCCCGAGCCGCCTTCCAGTTCTCGATCGAACGCTGCACCGCGGCGGCGCGCTCCGTTCGCTGGAACTCCTCGATCGCGATGCGCCCCAAGTCGTGGACAGCCGTGGGAGCTTGGGACAGATGTGATCGACCGACGTGATTGTTGCCGCAAGCCACGGCCCGCACCCCCGAGATGTACCTGCGCCCCGATCCCGGCCCCGCTGTGCTCTCGGTTTCGTGAAGCACAGGTGGTCCGGAGACACCATAGATACCTGTATTCCCTGTCGCCGTCCCTGAAATCAGCAAACATCGCCCCAAATTTGCTCGGGGCGGCCGACGGAACGGCGGCTCACGGCGACGCTGGTGACGGGACTTCAGCCTCCCGCAACACCCCGGTGCTCCCCCGCACGATCACCCCCGGCACCGGCACCCGCACGGTCCCCGCCGGCCCCCCGTCCAGCAGCGCCACCAGCTCACGCGCCGCCGTCCGGCCGAACTCCCCGGCCGGAGGTGTGGGCGCGGGTGAAGAAGGCGGTCGCGGACGGGCGGTTCGTGCCGGCCGGCGGGATGTGGGTGGAGTCGGACACCAATACGCGTGCCGTGCAGGTGCTGTCGCTGCCGCCGGGGGAGCGTCGGCTGGTGATCGACACGGAGGTCGACTGGCACGAGACGGAGAAGTTCCTCAAGCTCGCCTTCCCGCTCGACGTGCACGCCGAACGGTACGCGTCCGAGACCCAGTTCGGGCACGTCCGCCGGCCCACCCACACCAACACCAGCTGGGAGGCGGCCCGGTTCGAGGCCTGCAACCACCGCTTCGTGCACCTGGAGGAGCCGGACTGGGGCGTCGCCGTCGTCAACGACTCGACGTACGGCCACGACGTCACCCGCACCGTCCGCGACGACCCCGGCGCCGACGGCGGGACCACCACGACCCTGCGGGTCTCCCTGCTGCGCGCCCCGCGCTTCCCCGACCCCGAGACCGATCAGGGCGTCCACCGCTTCCGGCACGCCCTGGTGCCGGGCGCGACGATCGGCGACGCCGTGCGCGAGGGCTGGCGGATCAACCTGCCCGCCCGCACGCTCACCGGCGCGACACCGGTCGCCCCGCTGATCGGCGTCGACCGGGACCAGGTGGTGGTCACGGCGGTGAAACTGGCCGACGACGGCAGCGGCGATGTGATCGTCCGCTTCCACGAGGCGCACGGCGCCCGCGCCCGGGCGACGCTCACCGCCGGCTTCGGCATCACCGGCGCCATCCCCACCGACCTGCTGGAACGGCCGCTCGCCGACGCCCCCGCACTCGAGGTCGAGGGCGCGCGGATCGCCGTACGACTGCGGCCGTTCCAGCTGATGACGGTCCGCCTGCGGCGGGACACGTAGGAGGCCCTGGAGCGTGTACGGGACGGTCCGCGCTCGGACCGTCCCGTACGGGGTGGCGGCTAGCCGCCGACGGCGCGCCTGCGCCTGATCCACAGGAGTGCCGTGCCGACGGCGACGAGGGCGGCGGCGATCCCGGCGACCGTCAGGACCCGGCTGCCCGTGTCGGCCATGCTGCCGCCCCGGTCGCCGTTCCCGGCCGGCGTGCTGCCGTGGCCGCCGTTGCCGGACGGCGCCGGCGCCGGGGTGGCGGTGGACGGCGGGGTGCCCGTCGGCCGGTCGGAGGGCTTGCCGGTCGGGCTGCCCGACGGCGACGGCCCGGGCGCACCGCCGCCGGAACGGCCGCTGTTGTCACCGCCCATCACCGTGGTGCCGGTCGCCTGGTAGCCGAGGGCCTCGCCCCGCGAACCCCTGGTCACCGAGGGCAGGTTGGGCTTCTCGGCCTGGAACTGTGCCTTGCTCACCTTGCGCTGGGGCTGCTTGGTCAGGTCGACACCGCCGACGGTGTACACCCATACCTCGCCCCCGACGGGGATCTCGTACTTGAAGTCCCCCTCGGTGTACGACCGTTTCATCTCCTTCCAGACGGTCATCTTGTCCCAGTCGGCGTTCTTGCCGCGCAGGGGCCAGCGCTTGACCTCGTTGCTGTCGATGATCTTCTTGAAGGAGCCGCCGAAGGCGTTCCGGTCCTGCGCGACGGTCTGGCGGACGTACTCGGCGGCGATCCGGGCCTTGTAGACGCGGCGCAGATCGGCGTACTTGGCGTCCTCGTTGACCTGCTTCTCGACCACCGGCAGGATCGTCTGCCGGTAGACCTCCATGTTGTGCGCGGTCTGCGCCTCGGTCAGGGTGCAGGGCATGCCACCACCGGGGCCCGGAGTGCTGTAGTCCTGGGCGACGGTCTTGACCTCGAGCGGGGCGCTCAGGATGTAGGCGCCGTCGTCCTCGATGCGGACCTCGGCCTTCTTCGGGACGATCCAGTTGCGGGTGGAGCCCATGCAGGGCTTGCCGTCGACCCGCGTGATCCCGTCCCAGAACCGCTTCCCCGCCTCGGTCTTCGGATCCTCGGCCCGACCGAAGTCGTGCTTCATTTCCATGTCGGCCTCGAGGAGGACGCGACCGGCGTCGGTCTTGTCGAACGGCGCCTTCATGATCGTGGCCGGGTCGTCCGGGTTGAGGTTGACCCAGAAGTGATCGGGCGTCAGCGCCAGCCAGGTGAAGAAGGCGTCCGAGATGAGCTCGGCCTTCTCCTTGCCGCCGTAGCCCGGGGCGGTCTCCTCGTCCGCGTTCTTCGCACCGAACGCGTACGACAGGTTCCCGGTCTCCGTCTGCCCGATGTAGGAGATGTCGAGGGTGGAGAAGTCGACCCCGCCGGGGCTGCGCAGACTGTTGCCCGGCTGCTGGATCAGACCGCGCGCCCGCTCGATCTGGCGGCGGGCGTCCTCCGGGGTGGGGGCGGACCTGCGGGCCATGTCGGCGCCCGAGCCGAACGACGGCCGGTTCGGGTCCGGGGTCATCAGCCGGTTGTCGCGGGGCGTGTATGTGCCGACGGTGTAGCGCGGGTTGGGAGTGGCCGCGTGCCGGTAGTACTTCACGCCGGCCTCGGTGTACTTCGCGATCGTCCTCGCGTCGGGCTCCTGCCCGTTGATGTACACGACCCGCCAGCCCCGGCGCACGAGTTCGGCGTCGATCTTCAGCTGGCGGGAGTCGTAGCCCACCCCGGACTTGATCTCGTAGACCGTCCGGGTCCGCTGGTTGACCGCGTCGAAGACCCGGCCGTCCTTCATGACGTCCCGGCCGAGCGTCCGCTCCAGGTCCCTGTACAGCGAGGGGTTCAGGTCACGGAGGTTCTTCTGGCAGATCCAGTCCACCCCGCCGAGGTCGAAGTACTTGACGACCTCGGACTCGAAGGCGTTGCCCCGCTTGTTGTTGCCCTCGTTGCGCGAATAGACGTTGTTCAGCCACTCGTTGAACGAACCCGCGTAGGGCTTGCTGCCGGCCTGCTTCTCCTTCCAGGTGGCCACCGCGTTCTCCGGCGTCCCCCACCCGTACTTCTTCGGGTTGTCGCCCTCGGGCAGGTCGATCAGATCCGGGTCGGTGAGGGCCTCGAAGCCCTTGGCGAGATTGTCGTAGGAGTAGAAGCGGTCCTCCGCGTTCGGTGACTTCCACTGATTCGGGCCCGCGGGCTTGTAGCCGGGCAGCCGGTACGCCGGCGGCGGCGTCGCGCCCGTGCCGTACTTGTCCATACAGCGGCCCAGCATCGGCCCCGGCGCCGCGTCGGCGGCGTCGTCCAGGCCCGGCAGCGGACCGGCGACCAGCACGGTCGCGCCGAGCACGACGGCCGCCGCACGGACTCTTAACCAGCCGCGGAGATGTATCGCAGAAAGCATGGTGTGTTTCCCTCGTGGGGGCGGGTCGCAACCCCTGTACGCAGGGCGAGGAAAGGAAGAAGGTCGGGCGGTGCATGGCCCCCGTCGATGCCACCGCCCTCGGCACCCTAGACCCTGACTCCCGTCGCCCACAGGAGTTGCACAGGTACGGCGCACAACAACCACACCTTCCGCGAAGCCACTTGAGAGGCCCTAGGCTTCGCGGCCATGACCACCAACCCGGACTCCCCGGCCCGTGAGCGGCTCCTCGACCGGTGGCTCGACGATCTGCAGGTGCTCGCCGCACGGCTGGAACAGGTGCATCTCCCGGACGACTTCCCCTTCGACTACACGCCCGCCTCGCTGACCGCCCTCGAACAGCGGCTGCTCGACGAGGGGCCCGAGGACGACGTGCGCCGGGCCGTGCTCCCCTACCTCGGGGAAGTCCTCATGGACGTGTGCGGGGGCCGGTGGGACATCGACCCCGACACGGGAGGCGAGGACGGCGACCCGCTGGTCCGGCCCGATCCCGCCCTCGGTCTGCCACCGCTGTCCGTGGGCACCCTCGTCGACGTCGCCCTCGCCGAGGGCAGCGGCGAGGTGTTCACCCGTGAGCTGGAGCAACTCGCCGACGCGGTCGCGGCGTTGCGGGCGACCGTCCCCGGCTGGGAGCCGGTCAAGGAACGCTCCCCGCTCGACCCCGTCGGCCCCCAGCCCATGGACGACCGGCTCCGGCGGTGGCTCGCCGACCGGCAGGACGACCACCCGCACTGGGCCGGCTCCGGTGACAGCGGGCCGTGGGACTTCTCCGCCGGCAGCCTGGACGCGCTCGAACGGCGGGTACGCGACCGGTACCGCACCCTCGCCGACTTCGACGCCGACCGCGAGGGCCCCTTCCTCCAGGGAGCCGTCTGGTACCTGGGCCAGATCCTGTGCCTGCACCACGACAGCACCTGGGTCCACTGGGCGATCGAGCCGGACGCCCCGCTCGGCAGCCACCACCACGCGGACAACCCCTGGTCCGGCATCCCCTTCACCCACCAGCCCCACCGACGCAAGGCCCGCCCCTGCAACCCGTACGACACCCTGCGCGGCCTGCTCCGCTACGGCCCCGGACACCACCTTGCCGACGTGACCGCCGACATCTGAGCCGCCCGCGCGAAACCCCTGGTCGACCGGCAGACGGACCCACTGTCAGTGGCGGGCCGTACCTTGGCGAGCAGTGGAACACCCGAGGACAGGAGCACTTCTCATGGCGTCCAGCGACAGCCCGGCGGCCGTCCCCACCCCGTGGGAGGCCACGCTGAACGGTGCCTTCGACATCCTCCTCGGCGGCAAACCCGCAGCCGACGACCCCGCCACGAGATACGGCGTCCACTACGCCGACGACTCCCTCGACGAGTTCCTCTTCCCGAACACCTGGATCACCCCGGAGACGCTCACCGACCCGGAACCGAGGGAACTGCCGCTCCAGGGCGGGGGCGAGTACGTGTTCTCGCCGTCGGGATGGCGCTTCGACCTGAGCGAGTCGCTGTTCCGCTTCGACGCCCACCTGCTGGACGGGACGGGACCCTGGGGCGAGGGCGGACACAAGGGACCCCGGCCGTTCGGGGACGACTTCGTCGCCGACGTACGGGCCGCCTCGCTCGACGGCGCCCGTGAGGTACTGCTCCGCGGCGCGGAACTCGGCCCGCTGCTCCGGCGGCACGGCGTGGACCCGGCCGACTCCGGCTGCAAGAAGCTCAACATCTGGCTGACCGTGCTGCTGCGCGTCGCCACCGACGGCACGCTCACCGACGCGATGCGCGCCGCGACCTTCACCGCGCGCGGCCCCGGACATCTGACCCCGTTCGACCAGGAGGACCACGGCGTGACGGCCGAACCGCGCTGGGAGGAAGCGCTCACGGCGATACCCCATCCCGGACTCCGTGACCACCTGCGCATGCTCTGCCTCGACGAGGAGGACGCCCGCGACGGCGGCGCCCACTACAGCGGTGGCGACCGCTGGCCCTTCACGACCGACATCCTCGACGACCTCGGGTGCTCCCTCGTCGCGGGATGGGAGTTCGGCGAGTCGCAGGCCGGCACCGCCGTCGTACGGCTGCCCGTGGCGCCGCCGGCCGGCTGACCACGGCGGCCGCCCCGGCTCAGCCGCGCTCAGGAGCGGCGTTCCAGGAGGACGTACCCGTAGGCGGCGTCGAGGAGGCTGTATCTGGCGTCCGGATGGAGCTGCCGGGCGTACGCGTCGATGTCGCGGATCCCGTGGCCGGAGTTGTCGAGAGCGATGTAGTCGGGGGTGATGCGCCCGGTGCCGCCGGTCCAGAAGACACGGCACCGGGAGGTGAGGCGGCTGGTGGGGCCGATGTTGGCCTCGACCGTCGCGCCGTCCGGGATCCGGTGGAGGAGGCGCTCGACGCGGGTGACGCGTGCGGGGACGTCGTAGGCGGCGCGCTCGGTCAGGGCGGAGAGGGGGAGCGTGGTCGTCAGGGCCAGCGCGGCCGAGGCGACGGCCGCCGGCAGCTGCTGGGCGTACGCACGCAGCCACGGCCGGGGACTCGTCCGCGCACGGGGGAGCGCGTCGGCGAGGGCCAGGAAGACGACCGGCATGAGGATCGCGCTGTAGTGCCAGTCGGAACCCCAGTAGTGGCTGTCGGAGGAGAGGAAACGCCAGCCGAGGGTGGGCAGGGCGACGACGAACAGGGGGGAGCGCAGGGCGAGGAGCCCACTGGTCGGGATCACCAGCCACAGGAGGGTGCGGATTTTGGTGTCCGTGCCGTCGAGGGGGGAGAAACCGCCGTCGACCTTGGTCCAGTAGTCGTAGTCGCCGGTCGTGTTGAAGGCCGGGACGACGGCCAGGAGCGTGACCACGGTGGCCATGACACCGAGTACGGCGAGAGCGAGGGCGTACAGGGCGGCGCGGGGGTGTCGGCGGCGGGCGCGCAGGGCGACGACCAGGGCGACGGCCGCGACCGTCAGGCCCAGATCCTCCTTGACCAGCACCAGCGGGGCCGCCCACAGCAGCGCGTGGCGCCACCGGCGGGCCAGGACGTTCTCCAGGCTGAAGGCGACCAGGGGGACGGCGCAGCAGATCTCGTGGAAGTCGAAGTCCACGGCCTGCTGGAGTCCCCAGGACAGGCCGTACGCGATGCCGAGTGCGAGGCCCTGCCGGCGCCCCAGCATCCGGGCGGCCGCCCGGGTCACCGGTACCGCCGAGAGCGCGAACAGGGCGGCCTGGGCGACGAGCAGGGTGACGGGAGTGGGGAAGAGCCGGTAGGCAGGGGCGAAGAGAGCGGTGACCGGGCTGAAGTGGTCCCCGAGGATGTTGAAGCCGGGGCCCTTCAGATCGACGATCGGGGCCCGCAGATGCGCGTACGCACGGACCGCCTGTTCGAAGATGCCCAGGTCCCAGGAACGGGTGCCCAGGTGGCGGTAGCGGAGGGTGGAGAGCGTCGCGTACACGGCGAACAGGGCCGTCGCCAGGACGTACGGGTCCCTGCGGCCGGGCGGGGCGGGGCGCCGGTCACGCGGGGGAGGCGTGACCGGCGCCGGTATGGAGGGCGCGGGCGGCGGCGGTGCGGGGAGCGCGGGTACGGGCGGGGCGTCCTGGGGAGCCTGGGGCACGGGCGTGACGTCCTTACGAGCCGGAGGCCGGGGCGAGCGCGGCGGCGGACCCCGCCGAGGTGTCCGAGGGCCGGGCCGACCCGACCGGGTCGGAGGCGGCGCTGTCGTCCGGGGACGGCGAGACGGCCGCGCGTCCGGAACCCTCCGCGCGCGGGGCCGTGGGCGCCATCGAAGGCGAGGCCGAGTCCGTGGCGCCCGTGCCCCCGGACGGGGCGCCTCCGTAGGCCGGGGCGCCGGAGCCCGTCGGCTGCGGTGCGAGGGAGGAGGAGGCGGACGGGGAAACGGTGGGCGACGGGGACGGCGAGGGCGTGAGCGGGGGAGACGGGGGAGGCGTGAAGACCGGCGCGGCCGGGCGGGTATCCGGCTGCAGCCGTACGGCGGCCACGGCCCCGGCCGTGCCCAGCACACCCACCGCGCACACCACGGCGGTCGCCAGCATCCGGTGCCTTCGCCGGGCGCCCAGGGCCTCGATGCGGGCGACCGGCACCGGCACCACCCGGTCGTGCACGTCCGCGGCCCGCTTGAGGGCGGCGGCCAGGGCGTCGTCCGGTCGCCGGCCGTGGGGCTCGGTGGGCTCAGACACCGTGGTCCTCCTTGTACGCGGCATCGGACAACTGCGCGGCGAGCTGGGTGCGGGCCCGGGAGAGATGGGTCTTCACCGTGCCGGCGGAGATCCCGGTCTCGGCGGCGACCTGGTCCACGGTGAGATCGCAGACGTAGAACAGGACGGCGATCCGGCGCTGCCGCTCGGAGAGCCGGCGCAACGCCGTCACCAGGGCGACGGTGTCGGGCTCGGGGGCCGGTCCGCTGTCCGCCCGCCCGCCCGCGTGACGCCGCCAGGCCTCCAGGGACCTGCCGCGCCTGCGCCACCGGCTGACGGCGAGCCGCCAGGCGACGGTACGGATCCACGCCTCCGGCCCGGCGTCCCGGTGCAGCCGCGCCCGCCGGGCCCAGGCCCGCACGAACGCCTCCTGCACGACGTCCTGCGCCTCGTGCAGATCGCCGGTCATCAGATAGAGCTGCCCCACCAGGGACTGCCGGGAGCGCGCATAGAACTCCTCGAACTCCTCGACGGTCATGGGACTCCCCGCTGGTGATCACGTTTCACGGTCTGTACGCCCCGGGGAGGCACTCGGTTGACACCACGCGGGAACTTTTTTCACGGATCCCGGCACGGTACGAGGGCGCGCTGTGAGAGACCGTCAGAGCGCGGCGGAACGCGTCAGCGCGCCGAGGAGGGTGAGGGCCTCGGCGTCGGGCCCGGTGGGGTCGGCCTGGTAGACGACGAGTTGCTGGCCGGGGGAGTCGCGGACGTCGAGGGCCAGGTAGGTGAGGGTGAGGGGGCCGACGTCCGGGTGGAGGAAGTGCTTGGCCTCCTGGGTCTTGCCCCGCACGGTGTGGGTGTTCCACAGGCGGGTGAAGTCGGCGCTGTGGGCGGAGAGAGTCCGTACGAGTTCGCCGAGTCGGGGGCTGTCCGGATCGTGGCCGGCCGCCTCGCGCAGGTGGCCCACGACGGCCTGGGCCGTCCAGTTCCACCGGGTGTAGAACAGGCGGCCGGCCGGGTCGAGGAACGTCATCCGGGCGAGGTTGTCCAGTTCCTCGAAGGGCGAGTGCAGGGTCTCGGCGAGGGCGTTGGCGGCCAGGACGTCCAGGGTGCGGTTGACGACGTACGCCGGAGAGCCGGGGTGGCCGTCCAGGAGCCGGCGCAGGGCGGGGCTCACCCGGTCCGTGGTGTGGCCGAGGGGCAGGGCGGGGGCCGTGCCGGCCAGCCGGTGCAGGTGTGCCTGGGCGTCGGCGTCCAGCCGCAGGGCGCGGCCGAGCGCGTCGAGGACCTGGGCCGACGGCCGGCGTTCACGGCCCTGTTCCAGACGGGCGTAGTAGTCGGCGTTCACCCCTGCCAGGACGGCGACCTCCTCGCGGCGCAGACCGGCGACCCTGCGGACGCCGTACGCGACCATCCCGACCTCGTCCGGCCGCAGGGCGGCCCGGCGGGCGCGCAGGAACTCTCCCAGGTGGTTGTCGGCCATGCCCGCACCCTAGGCCAAGGGCACGACGGCCTGCCTGGGTGCGGTGCACCCGGGCTGCACACGTCCTGGCCGGCGGTCGTCGGCCCGCCCAGACTCGGTGGCGCAACCCCACTGCCCTCACCGAACGGAAGTACAGGCATGACTCACGCATCCAAGGTCGTCGCGGTCACCGGAGCGAGCAGCGGCATCGGAGAGGCGACCGCCCGCCGGCTCGCCGCCGACGGCCACCGTCTGCTCCTCGGGGCGCGCCGCACCGACCGGCTGGAGACGCTCACCAAGGAGCTCACCGCGGCGGGCGGCACCGTGTCCTTCCGCCACCTGGACGTCACGGACGCCGCCGACGTCCGCTCCTTCGTGGCCACGGCCCGCGAGCGCCACGGCAGGCTGGACGTCATCGTCAACAACGCCGGCGTGATGCCGCTCTCCCCGCTGGAGGCGCTGAAGGTCGACGAGTGGGACCGGATGATCGACGTGAACGTGCGGGGTGTGCTGCACGGGATCGCCGCCGCCCTGCCGGTGATGCGCGCCCAGGGCGGCGGGCACGTCGTGAACATCGCCTCCGTCGGCGCGTACGAGGTCTCGCCCACCGCCGCCGTCTACTGCGCCACCAAGTTCGCCGTCCGCGCGATCACGGAGGGGCTGCGCCAGGAGTCCGCCGGCGACATCCGGGTCACTCTCGTCTCCCCGGGTGTCACGGAGTCCGAACTCGCCGACGGCATCTCCGACCCGGCCGCCCGCGAGGCCATGAAGGCCTACCGGGCGGTCGCCCTCCCCGCCTCCGCCGTCGCGGACGCCGTCGCCCACGCCGTCTCCCAGCCGGTCGGGGTCGACGTCAACGAAATCGTCGTACGGCCGACGGCCAGTGCCCAGTGACCGCGCCCGGCCGGGTCCGAAGGGCCCCTGCTCATGCGTCCCGGTCGACGGGCGCCAGGCGTTCCGTCGGGCCGCCGAACGCGAGGTGGAGGGTTCGGGTGGTGAGCAGCCAGGTGTCGTCGATCCGGCGGAACGTGTCCTCGTAGTGGCCGATGTTGGCGGGCAGCCGGGGGGTGACGAAGGTGCCCTCCGTATGGCCGTCGACCCGGTAGGTGGCGAAGTAGGTGGTGGCCGTGGCGGTGTCGGGCGTGTCGACGGTGACCAGGAGGTTGGTGCAGACGCGGCGGGAGAGGCGGTCGGCGGGGCGGGAGCCGAAGTAGGCGCGGAGCGCCTCGCGGCCCTCGACGCGCCGGGAGTCGTGCGGCCACTCCCAGACGCCGTCGGGGGTGAAGAGGTCGCAGACCGTGCTCGGGTCACCGAGGTCGAGACGGCGGACGAACTCCAGGATCACCCGCTCGCAGGCGCGTTCGGCGAGAAGTCGCTGCGACGGGTCGAGATCATGAGAGGCCATCTGCCCTTCCTACCAGGCGCGCGAACAGATCCACGACCCCTTTGGCCTGGCCTTTCGGCCCCACGATTCGGACAGATGGTCGTAGCCGGTCGCGCTGTGACAGGGCTGTGACTGGAAAAGTGACGTGCGTCACGGCCGGGGGATCGTGCGCACATCAAGATCATCGGGTGCGAAGAAACTTTTTACCGGCCCGTCTGACGGGCCGTCCGGTCGTCGCGGGTGCGGCGGCCATCGGCGTGGTCGCGGGAGTGCTCATCGGCTGGCCGGGTCTCGACACCGTCAACGGCTGCGGGATCGCGGTCAATCGCTATCCGTCGGAGACGGCGAAGGACTGGGTGCGGTACGCCGACGTGGTGGTCGTGGGCCGCGCGGTCCAGGAGCGGGAGAGCGGGCGGGAGGAGCTGTCGGCCGGAAGCTACAGCTACGAAGTGGAGCGGACGGTCGAACTGGAGGTCCAGGACAAGCCGTTCACCTCCACCGCCCGCTCCCATCCCGCCGTGGGGTCCTCCCTGGACTACATCGGCCTGGGCTGGAACCTGCTGCGCTCCGACGGAAAGACCCTGATCCCCGAGCTGACCGGCGACGCCCCGCGCGTCGTGCCGGACCACACCTACATCCTCGCCCTGCGCTGGGAGGACGAGCGGTGGGTGTCGCTGGGGGAGGGCGCGGTGGTGCCGTTCGACGGGCAGTCCGTCGGCAACGGCGAGTGGTGCGGGGAGGTCGTGGACACCGACGGCTTCGCCCAGGGCGAGCGGACGGGCCGCAAGAGCGACCACAGCCTGGAGAAGACACTTCTCGGGGAGGGGGTGCCGGCCCTGAAGCGTGCTCTCGACGCGGCGGCCGGGAAGTCGTCCTAAGGGGTGCGCCCCCCGCGTGCGCTCGGTGTTGCGGACGCCCCCGGCGCCGCCCGTCCATGCCCCGGCCGTCGTCCCGGGTCATGTGAAGGCCGGGGCGTTGCGGGCCGCCCACTCGGTGAAGGGGCGGGCCGGGCGGTCCAGGAGCCGTTCGACGTCCGGGCTGACGCGCAGGAGTCCGGCGGACGGTGTGCCGAGTATGTCGAGGGTGCGTTCCACGATCGGCTCGGGCATGAACCGCGCCATCGCCGCCCTGGCCTCGTCCCGGCTCTGTTCGACGAACCGCACCGGTTCGCCGAGCGCGTCCGCGATCGCGGCGGCCTGCTGCCGGGGTGAGACCGGGGCCGGTCCGGTGAGTTCGTAGACCTTGCCGGTGTGCGCGGCGTCCCGCAGGGCCACCGCGGCGACCTCGGCGATGTCGGCCGGGTCGACGACCGGCAGGGCCACATCGCCGAACGGGGCCGTCACCACCCGGCGTGTGCGCACCCCGTCGGCCCACTGCAGGGTGTTGGAGTGGAAGCCGCCCGGCCGCAGCAGCGTCCAGTCCAGGCCCGACCGGGTGACGGCATCCTCCAGTTCGGGGGAGTGGTCGCCCGTGCCGACCCCCTGCGAGGACAGCAGCACGACCCGGCGGACGCCGGCGGCCCGCGCCGTTTCGAGGGCGCGGCCGAGGTCGCCGCCCGCCGCCACGAAGTCGCCGGAGGTCAGCAGGAACAGCGCCTCGGCCCCGTCGAGGGCGGGCGCGAGACTCCGCGGCTCGGCCAGGTCCCCCTGGTGCTGCCGCACCCCCGTCGGCACCTCGTTCGCCGGGACGCGCCGGGAGACGGCCGTCACCCTTTCGCCCGCCGCCGCGAGCGCCCGCACCAGCGGCTGTCCGACATTGCCCGTCGCACCGGTCACCACGATCATCTGCACTCCATTCCGAGTTCCTGGGGACACGGCGAAGCTACTATCGACAGGACAGTAGGTACCTAGAGGAAAGTATCGGGAGAAGGGACTGGATGTGACGGAGAGCACACCTGGAGAGGACGAGGTCGCGCCGGAGAACGCCTGCCCGATCGCCCCCGTCGTCGACATCGTCTTCAGCCGCTGGACCACCCCGATCCTCTGGACGCTCAACGAGTACGGCCGCCAGCGTTTCGTCGAGCTCGAACGCCGGATCGCCACGATCACCCCCAAGGTGCTCACCGAACGCCTGCGCCGGCTGGAACGGGACGGTCTCGTGGTGCGGACCTACCACCCCGAGGTGCCCCCGCGCGTGGAGTACGAGATCAGCGCACTCGGCCGCAGCCTCGCCCCGTTGTTCGCGACTCTCGCCGAGTGGTCGCCCAACCTGGACAAGGTCGAACAGGCCCGCCGCGCCTACGACGCCAGAACCGGCACCCGATAGCACCGAGGGCGGCCGGGGAGCCCGGCCGTCGAGGCCGGATCAGGTCCGTGTTCGGGGCGCCTACCGGTCCAGCCGCAGCACGAGCCGCAGGGTGTCCGTGAGGACGGCCGTCGGGACGGACGGGTCGGCGACGCGCTGGAGGCCGAGGCCGATGCCCAGGCTGAGCAGGGTCATCGCGGCCTGCTCGGGCGGCATGGCCGGCGAGGTGCCCAGTTCCTGGGCCAGCGCCTCGATGAGCAGGGCCAGCGCCGCACGGATCGCGGTGACCCGGGCCGTGATCTCGCGCCGGAGTTCCTCGTCGTGCCGTGCGCCGGTGAGGAACTCGACCTCGAGCACGGTCCACGTCTCGGCGCCGATATGGGCCTCGCTCCAGGCGGCGAAGGCCGCCAGCCGGTCCTCGGCCCCCGGATCGCGCATCACGGATTCCGTGAGCAGGGCGAGCTGTTCGGCCCGGATGTCGTCGAGCACGGCCAGACACAGATGGCCCTTGCTGCGGAAGTTGGAGTAGACGGCGCCCTTGGAGTAGCCGGCCGTCTCCGCGACGTCGCTGAGCGAGGTCACTGCGTAGCCGTCGCGCAGGAAGAGTTCCCGTGCGGTGGCGACGAGTCGCTCGCGCGTACGCTCCTGGCTCTCGACGCGGCTGAGCCGGGCCATGTCTCGCTCCCTCTCCCGACCTGCGCGGTGTCCTGTGTCTCGGGGCGGCCCCCGAACCCCTCGGATCTTAACTCCGCCGAAGGGCTGCCCCCGGCTTTCGGATACCGCTAGTATCCCGATCTCGTCGGTATCCCGAAGAGGCCAACAGGGCGGAGAATCCACGTGACCGCGACGGGCACACGTACGACCCCTTCCCGAGGACTGGTGCTCGGCTGTGGCGGAACGCTCGGCGCGGCCTGGACGGTCGGCGCACTGCACTCCCTCCAGCGGGCCCTGCAGTGGGACCCCTGCCGCGCCGAGGTGCTGGTGGGCACGTCGGCCGGGGCGGAGCTGGCCGCTCTGCTCGGCAGCGGTGTCACCGTGGACGAGCTGCTGGCGGCGCAACTCGCCGCCGAGGACGCGCGTGCGGAACTGGTCCGGCACTTCGCGGGCCCGCCCCGGGCGGTCCCGCCGCGGCCCGCCTTCTTCCCGGGCTCGCCGGAGCTGGCGCGCCGGGCCCTGCGGCGCACGGCTCCCGCACTGGCCGGGCTGTCCGGCCTGCTGCCGCAAGGGCGGGGCGACAGCGGGTGGTTGGGGGCCCTGGCCGATGTGCTGGCCCCCGGCGGCGGCTGGGTCGGGCATCCGGCGACCTGGCTGGTCGCCACCGACTTCGACACGGGACGCCGTACCGTCTTCGGACACCCCGACACCCCGCCCGCCGCGCTCCGGGACGCACTGCGCGCCTCCTGGGCGGTCCCCGGCTGGTTCCCGCCCGTGCGCATCGGCGGCCGCCGGTTCGCCGACGGCGGCATCCTGTCCACCGCCTCCGCCGACCTTCTCGTCCCCCTGGGCCTCGACGAGGTGTACGTCGTCGCCCCCATGAGCTCGGTCGCCCCGGGTCCGCGCCGGGGACTGGGCCGGGCCGAGGCGCTGCTGCGCCGGGCCATGACCCGCACCCTCGACGCGGAGTGCGCCGCGCTGCGCGCCGCCGGCACCGAGGTCGTCCGGATCGAACCCACCCCCGCCGACCTGGAGGTGATGGGCGGCAACTTCATGGACCCGCGGCGGCGGCTCACCGTACTGGAGACCGCCCTGCGCACCACGCGCGCGCTCGTCCGCGACCGAGTCCGCCGGACCGCCCCGACCGCCCTGTCAGCCGCCTCCACCCCGACTGCCGACCCCCGCCCCGACACCCACCCCGGCACCCGGACAGGAGCCTGACATGCCGCACCCCGAGCATCCCACCGCGGCGACGAGCCCCCGGCCGCGCACCGTCGAGGCGCTGATCATCGGAAGCGGTCTGTCCGGCATCGGGGCCGCCGTCGAACTGCGCCGGGTCGGCGTCCAGGACCTCGTCGTCGTCGAGAAGGCGGACGACCTCGGCGGCACCTGGCGGGACAACACCTACCCGGGGTGCGCCTGCGACGTCCCCTCCGCCCTGTACTCCTACTCCTTCGCACCGAACCCCGAGTGGTCCCGGGCCTTCGCCGGCCAGCCCGAGATCCGCGCCTACCTCCGCGACACGGCGGCCAGGCACGGCGTCACGCCCCTCATCCGCTTCGGCACCGAGGCGCGGCGCGCCCAATGGGATCCCCGGGAGGCCCGCTGGCGGGTCGAGACCACCCGCGGCGACTACCTCGCGCGCTTCCTCGTCGCGGCGGCGGGCCCCTGGCACGAACCCCTGCTCCCCGACATCCCGGGTCTGGCCGGTTTCCCCGGCGAGGTCTTCCACTCCGCGCGCTGGCGCCACGACCACGAACTGACCGGCGCCCGGGTCGCCGTCGTCGGCAGCGGCGCGTCCGCCGTGCAGTTCGTGCCCGCCATCCAGCCGCGCGTCGCCCGGCTGCACCTGTTCCAGCGCACCGCCCAGTGGGTGCTGCCCAAGCCCGACCACCACGTCCCGACCGCCGAGCGCCGGCTGCTGCGGCGCCTCCCGGCCGCCCAACGGGCCCTGTGGGGCGCGGAGTACGCCGCTCTGGAGGCCCTCGGCATCGGCTTCCGTCACCCCTCCCTCCTGCGCGCGGTGCAGAAGGTGGGCGCACTCCATCTCAGGGCCGCCGTCAGGGACCCGCTGCTGCGCCGGGCCCTGACGCCCGACTACACCCTCGGCTGCAAACGGCTGCTGCTGTCGAACACCTACTATCCGGCCCTGACCCGGCCCAACGTCACCGTCCACCCCACCGCGGTCAGGGCCGTCGACGGCAGCCGCGTGATCGGCGCGGACGGCAGCACGGCGGACGTGGACACCATCATCCTCGGCACCGGCTTCCACATCCTCGACATGCCCATCGCCGGGCGCGTGTTCGACGCCGACGGGGTGAGCCTCGACGACCACTGGAAGGGCAGCCCCGACGCCTACCTGGGCACCACGGTCACCGGTTTCCCCAACGCGTTCATCCTGCTCGGCCCGCATCTCGGGACCGGCCACTCCTCCGCGTACACCATCCTCGAAGCCCAACTCGCCTATCTGACGGGGGCGGTACGGCACTTCCGCTCGGCGGGCTGGACCCGGATGGACGTGCGCCCCGAAGTGCAGGCCGCCTTCGGCGCGGAGGTCCAGCAGGCCCTGCCCTCCACCGTCTACAACGCGGGCGGCTGCTCGAGCTACTACCTCGACGGCAACGGCCTCAACAGCTTCAGCTGGCCCTGGTCGACGGGCCGGCTGCGCCGCAGACTCGCCCGGTTCGACCCCGAGGCGTACGACGTCTCGTAGGACCTCCGCCGGCAGGCTCAGCGCCCACACCGCCGGCATCGGCTTCCCCGGCCCGGCCCTCCAGGGGTCCGGGCCGGTCCGGCCGGGACGGCATCGCGCCGGGCCGGCACCGTCTCCTCAGAGTCGCCAGGGTCGTACGGGGCAGCCTCCCGCTACACCGCCGCGCCCCACTCCCCGCCGCGCGCGGCCGCGCGCGCCAGCACGCCGGCGGCACCCTGACACGCCTCCCCCGTACGCCCCTGACGCGCTGTCACCAGCTGTGCCTTCTCCCGTACAGTCCGCAGTGCCGGTGCTCCGACCCGAGCGCGACGGCAACGGTCGACCAGGAGAAGGAACTTGGACAGCGAAGCAGGCCTCCGCCCCCTCTCGGACGTTCCCACGGCTGGACACCCGCTCCCGGAAGCCAAGCCGGGGCTCGTGGCGCGGTGGCACGCGGCCGGAGGCGAACTGGTCGACCTGTTGACCCAGGTGCGGGAAGAGGTCGGCGGGGTCGCCGGGTTCCGGCTCGGGCCGGGCCTCACCGTGCTCGTCACCGACCCGCACGCGGTGCAACATGTGCTCGCCCGGCAGCCGGACCGCTACGTCAAGCGCTCGCACCGGGCCCGGCTGCTGGTCGGTGACGGTGTCCTCTCCGCCACCGGCGAGGCCTGGAAGCGGCAACGCCGGTTGCTCCAGTCCCAGTTCACCGGGACCGGGATGCGCCGCTACGACGGGCGGATCTCCGAGGCCGCCCGGCTCACCGCCGCCCGCTGGAGCGCGTACGCCCGTACCGGGGAGACCTTCGAGGTCGAGCAGGAGATGCGCCGGTTCGCCCTGGACGTCATCTGGCGCTCCCTCACCGGGCACCCCCTCGACGAGGAGACCGAGCGCGAACTGACCGCCGTCGGGGCGGTGGCGGCCGCCCTGCCGACGCTGCCCGCCGACGCCACGGACGCGCGGGACGCCGTGGCCGCGGACCTCGCGCGGATCGACGCGGTCGCCCTGCGCGCCATCGAGGCGGCCCGCGCGGGGGTGGCGGGTCCCGACGGCCCGGGCCTGCTGCACGTCCTGCTCGACGCCGCCACCGATCGGCCGGAGTACACCGACCGGCTGATCCGCGACGAACTGGTCACGCTCCTCGTCGCCGGGCACGAGACCACCGCCACCACCCTCACCTGGCTCCATCTCCTCCTCGACCGGAACCCGGCCGCCCGCGAAGAGGCGCTCGCCGCCGGCGCCGGCGCCGACGGCTCCGCGCAGCGCCGCCAGGCCCTCCAGGCCCTGGTCCACGAGACGCTCCGGCTGTACCCGACCGCCTGGATCCTGCCGCGCCACGCCGCGGAGGACGACGTCCTCGCGGGCCACACCGTCGAGGCGGGCACCGACATCCTCGTCTGCCCCTACCTCACCCACCGCGACCCCGAACTCTGGCCGGATCCGGAGCACTTCGACCCCCGCCGCTTCACCACCCCGGACGGCCGGCCCACCCAACCGGGCGCCTACCTCCCCTTCGGCATGGGTCCCCGCGCCTGCCTCGGCCTGCAGTTCGCCCTCCGTGAATCCACGGTCCTGCTCGAACACCTCCTCCCCGCCCACACCGTGACGTTCCACCGCACCCCCACGAAGACGTCCTACGGCATCACGGTCCGCCCCGAGGGCCCCACCACCGCCACCCTCGCAGCACCCCGCACCTGAACTGACATCGTGTGCCGTATGGCTGAACTGGTCGACCGAGTCGACGAACAGGACCGGGTGCTGGGGGTGGTCGATCGCGCGGAGGCGATACGTCGTCGCTGGCTGCACCGCATCGCGACGATCGTGTGCCGTGACGCGGACGGGCGGTTCCTCGTCCACCGCCGTCCGGACCGTGCGAGCCGTTTCCCCGGTCACTACAACTGGATGCTCGGCGGAGCCGCCGACGCCGGCGAGTCGTACGAAGAGGCGGCGACGCGAGAGCTCTCCGAGGAAGTGGGGGTGTGTGCCGCCCCGCGCCTGGTGCTCACGTTTCTGTGCGAGGGCGTGATCAGCCCCTACTGGCTCGGTCTGCACGAGGTCGTCATCACCGAGCCGATACGGCCGGACCTCGAGGAAATCGCCTGGCACGACTGGCTCACCGAGGGGGAACTCGAAGCGCTCGTGCGGCGGCGGGAGTTCGTGCCGGATGCGCGGGAGGCGTTCGATCGGTACCGGGTCGCGGTCAGATGATTGTAAAGAACCTTGACAGTTAAATGGTCTAGTCCAACGATGGTCGCTGTTCACCCGTGGGCCCCGTGCCGCCGTGGCCCCGTCCCGCCCCTTCACCACGGGAGCGTCAGTGAGACGACCTGGTTCTGTGCGTACGTTGCTGTCCTGCCTGAGCGCGACCTCTCTGTCCATCGGACTCCTGGCCCTCGGGGGAGGGGCCGCGCTCGCCGCCCCGGGCCCGCTCCCGGCCTCCGCCAAGCCCATGCCGGCCCAGGTGGTGGCGCCGTACTTCGAGGCCTGGACCGGGGAGAGCCCGGCCGAGCTCGCCGCCGCCTCCGGCAACAAGTACCTCACCCTGGCCTTCCTGCAGACGGCCACGCCGGGCTCCTGCACCGCGTACTGGAACGGTGAGCCCGGCCAGCCGATCTCGAAGGACACCTTCGGCCGGGACATCGCGCGGATGCAGGCGCGCGGCGGCAACGCCATCCCGTCCTTCGGCGGCTGGTCCGCGGACACCACGGGCACCGAACTGGCCGACAGCTGCACCGACGTCGACGCCATCGCCGCCGTCTTCAAGAGCCTCGTCACCACCTACGGCATCACCCGCATCGACCTCGACGTCGAAGGCGACTCCATCGACAACGCCGCCGGAATCGACCGCCGCAACAAGGCGATCGCCAAGGTCCAGCGCTGGGCGGAACGCACCGGCCGCAGCGTCCAGTTCTCCTACACCCTGCCGACCTCCACGACCGGACTCGAGGCCAACGGCCTCGCCGTGCTCCGGAACGCCGTCGACAACGGCGCACGGGTGGACGTCGTCAACCTCATGACCTTCGACTACTACGACGGGGCCACCCACGACATGGCCGCCGACACCGCGACGGCCGCCGCCGGTCTGCACGGCCAACTCGCCGCGCTCTACCCGAAGAAGAACTCCGCCAAGCTGTGGAACATGATCGGCGTCATCGAGATGCCCGGCATCGACGACTACGGCCCCGAGGAGACCTTCACCACCGAGGACGCCGTGACGGTGGAGAAGTGGGCCGCCGCCCGGCACATCAACACCCTCTCCTTCTGGGCGCTCCAGCGCGACAACGGCGGCTGCGTCGGCACCGGCGGCTCCGACTCCTGCTCCGGCATCGCCCAGGACACCTGGTACTTCAGCCACACCTTCGAGGCGCTCACCGCGCCGCACCGCCCGCGGTACTGACGACACGACGACGCCGGGGTGCCCTGCGGCACCCCGGCGTGAGGTCGGGGGAGAGGAAAGCGAACGGACTGGATCAGGGAGAGTGAGGAGAAGGAAGCCCGTTCATGGCCTCGCCCGAAGGCAACGGTAACAGTCAGCGGGGGATCAGGTCGCGCAGGTTTTCCCGGGTCACGACCACCGAATCCGGGTGCAGCCCCTCGGGCCGCTCCAGACCGACGTACATGACCGGCCCGTCCGGGACCGTCCCGCCGTCCCACACCGTGATGGTCGCGTCGGCCATGAGGTCGATGAGGTGCCGGACCGTGAGCTGGTCCCGCTCGACGACGGCACGCACCAGCCTCGCGACCGAGACCCGGTTGCCCTCGACGCGGTTGAAGGCCACCCTGCCCCGCAGATACAGGTGCAGCCACTTCGCCCGCCAGCCGCCGTCGGGGCCGCGCAGGAACACCAGCGGCAGCGCGACCCGGCCCGGGCCCCGCAGCTCCGACTTCATCCGCACGGTCCGCGCCTCGAAGGGCCGCCCCCGCTGCTCGGCGTCCCGCAGCATGAAGCCGAAGAACGACTCCTCCACCTCCTCGAACCCCTCGCCCGAGAAGATGTTGACCTGCGGAACGATGAAGTCCCCGCGCGCCGCCCCCAGCCGCAGATCGATGAATTCCGAGGCGCCGTCCGGGGCGTCGGTGATGTCTCCCGAGTGCTCGCCCTCGACCTGGGTGAGCTCGGTGTACGACAGCCGGCCGAGGCCTTCGTACGAGGCGTCCAGGAACAGCGCGGACAGATCGAAGTCGGTGGTGCGGCTCGTCTGCTTCCAGTACACGAAGAACCGCAGCAGCTCCCCGTCGACCCGGGACAGGGAGCCGCGCGGCAGCACGCCGAGCCCGGCCGCCGTCGCCTTGCCGCTGAGCGGCAGTGCCACGTCGAGCACATCCGGGTCGACCAGCAGATGTGCCGGCTCCGGAAGGCGACGGCGGGTCTCCGCGTCCAGCACCTCGATCAGCCGCGCGCGTTCCGGCGCCGTCACCGGCGGCCGGCTGTCGGCCGTGACCCAGCCGCGGCCCGTGCGGTTGACGAACACCCGGCTCCCGGCGGGCTCCCCGGTCCGGTTGTGGAAGTGCTCACGCACCGACAGCAGCACCCGCCCGGAGACCTTCGGGGCGACCCGCTCGGCGGCGGCCACGACGGTGTCGCGCTCGTCCTGGGTACGGCAGACGCGCAGCAGACGGTCCAGGGAGCGGAACAGCCTGCCCGGGGCCGCCGTCAGCAGCTGCGCCGCCGCACCGACGTCGTGCGCGCCCAGCCGCTCCTCCACGCGGCTGTCGAAGGACGGGGCCGCCTGTTCGCCCCGCGCCACCGCGAACACCTCGGCGGCGTGCGGCCACTGCGGGTACTCGTGCGGATGCAGCCGCTCGCCGAGTCGCTTGAACGCCTCGCGGTGCGCGCTGACGTCGGCCAGCTTGGCGGGGGCCGCGGCCACGACCCCGTCGAGGCCGGCGAGCAGGGCCCGCCGCACCGGCCGGGACGGCGACCGCAACCGCGTCGGCTCCACGAGGGTCACATCACCGCCCGACAGCGCGCAGGCCAGCCGGAGCACATCGGTGACCGTGTCCAGCAACAGGTCCGCGCCGACGCGCAGGCGCGCGAGGTTGACGACGGCGCGGTTCTCCCGGACGGGAATCGCCTCGGGCCGGGGACCGCCGACGCAGCACTCCGCGAGTACCCCGAGGTCGCGCAGACCCGCCTCGCCCAGCGGGGTGACGCTGCCCGCGAGGGCCAGATACAGCGCGGTCACCTCGTCCTCCGGGGAGCCGCCCAGGTGCAGGACCGTCAGACGGTCGCCCGCGGCGGCGATCAGCTCCTCGTGCGCGGCGAGCATCTCCTCGTACGAGTGCTGGTAGACGCCGTACGACGGGAGGGTGAGGAGGTCGATCACGCCCGTGCTCAGCTGGGCGAGCGTGCTCTCGCGGGACGCGTCGTCGGCGAGCGCCTCGTTGATGCAGCGTGTCCAGAAGTCGTACGTGTCCGGCACGTTGGCCGGGAAGTCGACGAAGTAGACGTTGTGCCGGACGTGGTCGCCGACCATCTCGCGGACGGTCTCCAGCGTCCGCACGGCGGTGTCCACGACGGTTTTCGCGTCCAGTCCCGACAGATGCCCGAGCAGGTCCGCCGAGAGCTTGAAGCCCACCGACAGCAGAGCGGCGTCCAACTGCCGTGCCGCGCCGCCTCCTTCACCGGCCGGACCGGAGAGGGCGGGAAGTCGGTACGTATGACGGATGACCAGGTGTTCGAGGGACCGGAACATCCCGGCATGATCGCAGAACGGCACCGCTTCGGGCATTCGGGTTATCGGACCCGCTGAGACACGCCGGGACCGGGCCCGGGCACGACCTGCCTAGGCCCGGATCCCGTCGCAGGCGATCCGCAGCTGCCGGGGCCCGCGCAGTACGGCGTTCTGGCGGTACGGCGGCGGATCCTCCAGCAGTCGCGGGTTCTCCAGCCGCCGGGCCAGCTCCGCCAGGGCGAACTGGGCCTCCAGGCGGGCGAGGGGCGCGCCGAAGCAGCTGTGGATGCCGCTGCCGAGGCCGAGGTGCTGGATGTCCCGGCGGTCCGGGTCGAAGCGGTCGGCGTGCTCGAAGCGCCGGGGGTCCCGGTTGCCGGACGCCAGCACCAGCCAGAGGGAGGCGCCCTTGGGGATGGTGACCCCCCGCACCTCGATGTCGGCGAGGGTGACGCGCTGCGGAACGAGCTGCACCGGCGGCTCGAAACGCAGCAGCTCCTCGACGACGGGCACCGCCAGCCGGGGATCGGCCCGCAGCCGTTGCAGTACGTCGGGGTTGCGCAGCAGGGTCAGCATGCCGTTGGTGACGAGGTTGACGGTGGTCTCGTGGCCCGCGATCAGCAGCAGCGCGGCGGTGCTGAGCAGCTCCATCGTGGTCATCGAGCCGTCCTCGCCCTTGGCCGTCGCCAGCGCGGAGAGCATGTCGTCACCGGGCTTTCTGCGGCGCTCCTCGATCAGCCCGGCCAGATACATGCCCAACTGCATCCGGGCGTCGTGCGCGCCCTTGCCCCGCTCGGCGGGATCCGCGTCCGGATCGGGGTCCAGGCTCTGGGCGATGGCGTCCGCCCAGGTGTGGAACCGCGCCTCGTCCTCGCGGGGGATCCCGAGCAGCCGGCAGATCACCGTCACGGGGAAGGGGTACGAGAACCGGTCCACCAGGTCGAAGCCGTCCGGATCGCCGATGCCGTCGACGAGACCGGTGACGATGTCGCGCAGTTCGCCCCGCATCCCGTCCACCCGGTGCGGGGCGTGCGGCGGTCCGAAGGGACGGTTCGTCATCCGGCGCAGCCGGTCGTGCTCCGGCGGGTCGAGCCGCAGGAAGCTCGGCGGCAGCGCGCTCTCCTGCTGGTCCGGCTCGGCCAGCGGATCGTGCGCGGCCCGGGGCAGATTGCGGGAGTCGGAGCTGATCCGGGGATCGTGCAGCAGACCGAGGATCTCGTAGTAGGTGCTGACGACGTACGGCCCGTCCTCCTCGTGATGGACCGGCGTCTTCCGCAGCTCCTCGTAGATCGGGTACGGATCGGCCCGGTTGGCGTAGTCCAGGATCTGGTGCAGCGGCGATGGCGTCATGGCGGGTCCTCGTGGCTCGTGGCCGTGGCGGGTCGGTGCGCGGGGGTCAGTGCGCGGGGGTGAACGTCATCCGGCGGTCGGCCGGCGAGTACCCGCTCAGGGTCACGGTGGGGCCGTGGGTCGGCACCGACGGGTCGGGGAAGTCCGCGTCGAGCGCGCGCCGGCCCTCCGCCCGCCGGTCGACCGTGGCGAACTCCGGCGGGAACGGCGCGGTGGTCTCGATCAGCCCCTGGTAGAACGGCAGCCAGCGGGCCTGGTCGAAGGCGACCGCGCCGATGACCCGCCCCTGGTACCCGTACACGCCCACGAACCGGCGCTCCTCCAGGGAGCCCTGGGCGATCAGGATCTCCGTCCCCAGCGACGGCACCCCGACCGACTTGATGTTCACCCCGAACTGCGAGGACCAGAAGGCCGGCACCTCCATGTGGGGGATCCGGTCGGTGCTCTCGTTCAGCATGTTGTGCGCCGCCACCCGTGCCTGGGAGACGGCGTTGCCCCAGTGTTCCAGCGACAGGAACTGATAGCCGAACAGCGGGTGCGGGCAGCGGGCGACGTCGCCCGCCGCGAACACGTCGTCGGTGACGATCCCGCGGATGTCGAAGGCACGGCAGCCGGCGTCACAGGCGATACCGCGGGGCCCGGCGCCGAGTCCGGACCCGGCCAGCCACTCGGTGTTGCGGATGGCGCCCAGCGAGACGACCACCACGTCCGTCTCCACGGTGGAGCCGTCGGACAGCTGCGCGGCCCGCACCCGTCCCGAGGCGTCGCCCTCCAGCGCGGTCACCATCACCCCGCACCGCAGGTCCACCCCGTGCCGCCGCTGCAACTCGGCGGCGACCGCGCCGACCACCCCGCCGAGCGCGCCGACCAGGGGCGAGGCCCCGCGCTCGGCGACCGTGACGGCCAGACCGCGTTCGCGGCACGCGGCGGCGATCTCCGAACCGGTGAACCCGGCCCCGACGACCAGCACCCGCTTGGGCCCCGCGGCGAGCCGCCGCGCGAGCGCCGCGCCGTCGTCACGGGTCCGCAGCAAGAACACCCCGTCGAGCTCCGCCTCGGCCTCCCGCGGCCATGGCCGCGCCCGCACACCGGTGGCGATCAGCAGCCGGTCGTACGGCACCTCGTCGCCGTCGGCCAGCCGCACCCGCCGGCCCGCCATGTCCAGCCCGGTCGCGGCGACGCCGAGCCGCCAGGTCGCGTCGACGGCCCGGAGCCCGGGCAGCGCGGTGCGCTCGGCGGCCGCCCTGCCGAGCAGCACCGTCTTGGAGAGCGGAGGCCGGTCGTACGGCTCGTGGGGCTCGTCCCCGATCATCGTCAGGGAGCCCGCGAAGCCCTTCTCGCGCAGGGTCTCCGCGGCCCGCAGACCCGCCAGCGAGGCGCCCACCACGACGACCCGGCCCTCGCGCCGGAACCGTTCCAGCGACCCGTCACCGATCATCGCCCGGACACCGCCTCGGCCCGCCCGTCAACCGCGTTCACCACGTCCACCGCATCCACCAGGACGGCTTGCACCGGGCAGGCCGCTGCGGCCTGCGCCAGCTTCTCCCGCTGCCCCTCGTCGGGCTCCGGGTCGTACAGCAGCGCCTCGTCCCCGTGCATGGCGAAGACCTCGGGGGCGAGGAACGCGCACTGCGCGTATCCCTGACAGCGGTTCAGATCGACGGCAATCCTCGGCACGGGATCGCTCCTCTCCTACGGCCCGCTCGAGCCCCCTGCGACCAGCCTCGGGGGCCGAAGGCCGGGCGGCGACGAGGAGCGGCCCGTTCGGGTGAGAGCGGCGGCCGGCCCGCTCACGCCGAGGTGGCCCGCCGTCCGGTCGGCGTGGCGCGTCGGCCCCGGAGGATGTCGATGCCGACGATCAGCGCCCAGGCCGGGAAGACCATCTCCGACCAGGGCAGACTCGTCCCGGCGAGCAGCAGCGTCAGGCCCGTGGCGAAACCGAGGAGCACGAGCGGGCGCGGCAGGACGCCGAGCCGGCGGCCGATGGTCGAGGTCGTGATGATGAACACCGCCGCCATCCGCATCGAGTACGTGGTCAGCAGGGTGTAGGCGAAGTTGCGGCCGAAGGGGGCGTTCTGCTGGTCCTCGTCCAGCACGGTCACCGCCGCCGCGGCGCACCCGAACAGGGTGGCGACGAAGATCAGGCCGCTGCCGAGGAACACCGTGGACATGAACCGGTCCTCCGCCTCCCCGGCCTGCTCGCGCAGGGCCCCCATGAACCACAGGAACGCGATCCCGGCGTACGGCAGCAGCCCCAGCGCCGTCTGCACGGTCTTGCGCTGGGCCGCGTCGACGGTGATGTGATGCCCGCCGGCCCCGCCGGGCAGGGCGGTCCGCAACAGGACGATCGCCACGCCCATCAGGACCGCGAAGACGACACCGGCGATCCCGGCGGCCCGGGCTGTCCCGAGGGGCTCGCGCTTGCGCTCCATGGTCTCCCGCTCTCTGTGCGCACCTCTTGCGTCCAGACACCCGCGATCCGGGGAGTTCCGCCACCGGGACCACCCGGGAGGGAGCGAGCGGTGGGCCGTACAGGTCACACGGCGCGCTCCATGCACACCAGCCGCCCCCGCTCGTCCCATGACTCGACGACGGTGAAACCGAGCCGCTCGTACAGCGCGATCGCCCCCGTCCGCCACTGCCACACGGACAACCGCACCGTGCTCACCCCACTCGCCCCGGCCTCGGCGAGCGCGGCCCCGATGAGGGCGGACGCGACACCGCGGCCCCGCAGCGCCGGCTGCGTCCACAGCCGCTTCACCTCGCACAGCCCGTCGACGGGCCCGGTCACCACCAGACAGCCCACGGCGACGCCCGCGCTCACGGCGACCAGCACGACATCACCCTCGAACGCGGCCCTCGGGTCGAGCACCTCGCCCCGATACCGGTCCGGCAAGGCGTCCACATCGTCGACGGCCTCCCCCTTCTCGGCCTGCGTCCGCAGGTGGTAGGCCGCCAGCAACCCGGCGAGTCCGCGTTCCAGGGAAGGGTCCTGATCCGCCCGGCGGACCAGGACGGCCTCATGTCGATCCGTCACGCCGCCAGCATCACACACCGCGCCGGGTCCGGAGCGGGCGGCCCGGTCACTGCGGGCGGGCCATCAGGACCGCGACATCGTCCTGGGCGGGGTGCGGCAGCATCTGTTCGAGGACGCCGTCGCAGAGCGCGGCGAGCGACGGGGCGGGGCGGCGCAGGGCCCGGGCGAGGCGGTCGAGGCCCTGGTCGAGGTCGCTGCCGCGGGCCTCGATGAGCCCGTCGGTGTACAGGACCAGCAGGCTGCCCGGCGGCAGCGGGACCTCCTCGGTCGCGAACCGGCGGCCTCCGGTGCCCAGCGGGGTGCCCGGCGAGCCGTCGAGGAAGGTGATCGCCCCGTCGGGGGACAGCACCGCCGGCGGCGGATGACCGGCCCGGGCGATCAGACAGCCGCCGGTCGCCGGATCGTGCACGGCGTACACGCAGGTCGCCATCTGGTCCTCGCCCATGTCGGACACGACGGCGTCCAGCGAGCGCAGCATCCGGGCCGGACGGATCCCGTGCCGGGCGAGCGACCGCACCGCCGCGCGGAGCTGGCCCATCACCGCCGCGGCATGGATGCCGTGCCCCATCACATCGCCGATGACCAGCCCGGTCCGGTCGTCCGGCAGCGCGATCACGTCGTACCAGTCGCCGCCGACGTCGTGCTCACTGGCGGGCAGGTACCGTCCGGTGAGATCGAGCCCGGGCACGTCCGGCAGCGCGCTGTTGGTCAGGCTGCGCTGCAGGGTCAGGGCCGCCGCCCGCTGCCGGGTGTACATCAGGGCGTTGTCGATGTTCAGGGCGGCGCGCGCGGCCAGCTCGTCGATGAGCACGCAGTCCTGCTCGTCGAAGGGCTCACGGCTGCGCAGCCGGGTCACCACGATCGCGCCCAGCGCCTTGCCCCGGGCGACCAGCGGGACGAGCCGGGCCGAGCCCAGACCCATCAGGTACGCGCGGAGCTCGTCGGCGCGCGGGTCGGTCACCAGGGCCCGGACGTCCGACCGGTACAGGTTGGTGGGACGCCCCTCGGTGATGACCCGCTCGTACAGGGAGCCCTGCTCCAGCCGGGACGTCAGGCCCGGGCGCAGCTTCGCCCGCGGTGCGGCGGGGTCGGCGAAGAGGGCGGCCATCCGCCGCACCACGCCGTGCACGGCGTCGGCGGGCTCGTCGGGGGCCAGCACCTCCTCCAGGAGCTGGACGTCGGCGGAGTCCGCGAGCTGCGGCACCAGCATCCGGACGATCTCCTCGGACGTCTGCTGGAGGTCCAGGGTGGTGCCGACCCGGGTGCCGGCCTCCGCCAGCAGCGCGAAGCGGCGCCGGGCGCGTTCCGCATCGCGTTCGGCCTGCTGGCTCTCGGTGATGTCGATGAGGGACGCGATCAGCCCCAGCGTGCGGCCCGCGCCGTCGAGCAGCGGGGCGTAGGAACAGGACCAGGTGCGCTCCCGATGGGGGTCGGCCGAGGTGTGCCCGCTGCGGCGGACGTCGACGACGGCCGTGCCCCGGTCCAGCACCTCCTGCATCGTCGACTCCAGGGCCGGCGCGTTGACCCCGGGCACGACCTCCGTGAGCCGCTTGCCGACGTGCTCGGCGGCGGAGACCCCGTTCATCCGGGCGAGCGCGTCGTTGACGCGCAGGAACCGCAGATCCGTGCCGAGCGTGGCCAGGCCGATCGGCGACTGGCTGAACAGGCTCTCCAGCGCCGCCAGCGAGTCCCGCATCCGCAGGACCTGGGAGGTCTCCACGGCGATCAGCATCGCCCCGGCCCGCCCGTCCGGACCGGCGGCCGGGACGATCCACATCTCCATCGTGACCTGATGGCCGTCGCGATGCCGCACGGACAGGGTCCCGACGACCGTCTCCCCGCCGTGCACGCGAGAGGTGAGCTGATCGGCCAGCTCACGGTTGCCCTCGGGCACCAGCAGCGCCGAGGCGGGCCGGTCGAGCACGTCCTCGGCCCGGTACCCGAGCAGATCCTGGGCCGCGAGCGACCACTCCACGATCAGGCCGTCCGCGTCCTCCCGCCACAGCGCGATCGGCAGCAGCTCACGCAGCACGCCCGCGTACCCGACCGCCTCCAAGGGCTGTTCCGGCACCTGGCCCGTCCTCTGGGGAGCATCCACCGTATGACCTCACCCTGGGCAACATTTCATACGAAAACACCATATCCGGAACCGTGGCGACCGCCGTGTCCGGCGGCGTCGACGCCGGCCGCCGCGACCGGTGCCCCCCGTCTCCGGGTCAGGGCCGTTCGACCCTAGCGACGCCTGCGGCGCCCTGACTTCACTGATCGCCAGGACCGAACGGAAGGGCGCCGGGACGGCGTCGTACGGCGGGAAGGAGCGGTGGATGATCGCGGTCGTGGGCCACGCCGACGTGACCTCGGAGAGCCTCGGGCTGCTGGAGGCCGAACTGGTGGCCTCGCTGGAGCGTGCGCCCGACGGGGAGCCCGGAGTGGTGCGCGCGGGCGGGGGCGCCCCGGTGGCGTTCGGGCGGGCGCTGCGGGAGGCGGGGCGGGACCTGGTCGTGGTGATCCCGACCCGCGGCATGGTGCCCGCGCTGCTGCCGGAGCGGGACCGGGTGCCGACGGGGGAACTGCTCCTGCTCGCCCGGGAGGTACGGCTGCTGACGTACGACCCCGGCGACCGCGACGCGTGCGTCGGCGCCGACGAGGAGATCATCGCGGGCTGCCGGCGCCTGGTGGCCGTGTGGGACGGCTCGCCGTCCAACGGCCGGGACGCCACCGCGCATCTGGTGGCCTACGCCCGCTCCCGCGGCGTCGAGGTCGAGGTGCTCTGGCCGGCGGGCGCGACCCGCGCGGGTCTGCGCGCGGCCCCGGGGCCCCGGTGACGCCCGCGTCCGGCACGGCCGCCACGGAGGTCCCCGGGACACGCGAGCCGGTGCTCGCGGCCCCGGGCGCGACCGGCGCCTCCCGCGCCCTCGCCTGGCTGCTGATCGTCACCGCGACCCTGGGCGTCCTGGCCTCCTTCGTGATCACCGTGGACAAGTTCCGGCTGCTCCAGGAGCCGGGCTTCGCCCCCTCGTGCAATCTCAGCCCCGTGCTGTCGTGCTCGAACGTGATGCGCAGCGACCAGGCGTCCGTGTTCGGCTTCCCCAACCCGCTGCTCGGCCTCGCGGCCTGTCCGGTGGTGATGTGCACCGGGGTCGCGCTACTGGCCGGGGCCCGCTTCCGGCGCTGGTACTGGCTCGGACTGAACCTGGGCACGCTGGTGGGCGCGGGCTTCTGCATGTGGCTGATGACCCAGGCCCTGTACGAGATCGGCGCGCTGTGTCTGTGGTGCTGCCTGGCCTGGGCGGTCACGATCGCCATGTTCTGGTACGTCACCGTCCACAACCTCCGGCACGGCGTCCTCGGGGCGCCCCGAGGGCTGGTCGCGGGGGTGCGGGAGTTCCACTGGGTGGTGCCCGTCACCTGGTGTCTGAGCATCGTGACGCTGATCGGGACCCGCTTCTGGCCGTACTGGCAGACCCAGCTCTGACCTGGGGCAAGAGAGGACGTTGGGCCCCCGCCTCCGGGACCGGCAGGGACCGTTCGACCCTATCGGCGCCTCCCTCCCCTGCGGTGATCTTGGGTCGGCACTGACCCAAGGGGAGGACACGAACCGGTGGACGAGGTACGTACGGAACAGGTGGAGACCGCGCGAGCCGGCGCCGCGCCCAGGCCCTCCTGGGTGGAGTGGCTGACCACCACCGACCACAAGAAGATCGGCACGCTGTATCTGGTCGGCGCGTTCGTGTTCTTCGTCGTCGGCGGCGTCCTGGCGCTGCTGATGCGGGCCGAACTCGCCCGGCCGGGACTGCAGGTGATGTCGAACGAGCAGTTCAACCAGGCGTTCACGATGCACGGACGTCGCCTTCCCCCGGCTGAACATGCTGGCCTTCTGGCTGTTCCTGTTCGGCTCCTCGATCGCGGCCTTCGGGTTCCTCACCCCGGGCGGGGCGGCGTCCTTCGGCTGGTTCCTCTACGCGCCGCTGTCGGACTCCGTGCACTCGCCGGGCCTCGGCGCCGACCTGTGGATCATGGGCGTGGCACTGTCCGGGTTCGGTTCGATCGCCGGCGCCGTCAACTTCATCACCACGATCATCTGTATGCGCGCCCCCGGCATGACCATGTTCCGGATGCCGATCTTCACCTGGAACGTGCTGCTGACCGGCGTACTGATCCTCATCGTGTTCCCGGTCCTCGCGGCGGCGCTGTTCGCGCTGGAGTGCGACCGCAGGTTCGGCAGCCATGTCTTCGACGCGGCGAACGGCGGCGCCCTGCTCTGGCAGCACCTGTTCTGGTTCTTCGGCCACCCCGAGGTCTACATCCTGGCGCTGCCGTTCTTCGGGATCGTCTCCGAGGTCATCCCCGTCTTCAGCCGCAAGCCGATGTTCGGCTACATGGGGCTCATCGGCGCGACCATCGCCATCGCCGGCCTGTCGGTGACCGTGTGGGCCCACCACATGTACGTCACCGGCGGGGTGCTGCTGCCCTTCTTCTCCTTCATGACGTTCCTCATCGCCGTCCCGACCGGGGTGAAGTTCTTCAACTGGATCGGCACGATGTGGAAGGGCAGCCTGTCCTTCGAGACCCCGATGCTCTGGGCCACGGGCTTCCTCATCACGTTCGTCTTCGGCGGACTCACCGGAGTGATCCTCGCGTCACCCCCGATGGACTTCCATCTCTCCGACTCGTACTTCGTCGTCGCCCACTTCCACTACACGGTCTTCGGCACGGTCGTGTACGCGATGTTCGCCGGCTTCCACTTCTGGTGGCCCAAGTTCACCGGCAGGATGCTCGACGAACGCCTCGGCAAGATCACGTTCTGGACGCTCGCGGTCGGCTTCCACCTCACCTTCCTGATCCAGCACTGGCTCGGCGCGGAAGGCATGCCCCGCCGCTACGCCGACTATCTGGCCGCCGACGGCTTCACCGCCCTCAACACCCTGTCCACCATCGGCGCGTTCCTGCTCGGCCTGTCGATCCTGCCGTTCTTCTACAACGTGTGGAAGACCGCCAAGTACGGCAAGCCGGTCACCGTGGACGACCCCTGGGGCTACGGCCGCTCCCTGGAGTGGGCCACCTCCTGCCCGCCACCGCGCCACAACTTCACCAGCCTGCCCCGCATCCGGAGCGAGTCGCCCGCCTTCGACCTGCGCCACCCGGAGATCGCCGCGCTCGAGACGGAGGGCTAGCCGTGGTCCAGCCCGTCGCCGCGCTGGGTGTCGCGATGGTCACCGTGTCCGGCTGTGTCTGGTATCTGCCGGCCCTCGTCGATCTGCGGGCCGGCGCCGACCGCCCCGACTCCCGCCGCACCGCCGCGGCCTCCTGTCTGAGCGGCTGGGGCACGACCGGGGTGATCGCCCTGCTGCTCCTCCTGGTGGAGATGTGGTGGGCGCCCGTCGCCGCGGCGGTCACCGGGGCGGCCGTCACGGCGGGCCTGCGGGGCCGTGCCGTCGTACAGCGGCGGCGCGAGACGCGGCAGGCCGCGCACGACTGGGCGGAGTTGCGCGCGGACCCGCGTCCCGTCGGCACCGGCCGGGCCCGGCATGTCGTCGCCGTCCTCCTCGCCTGCGGGCTGTGCACGGCGGCGACCATGGCGGCACTGGAGCAGGCCGTCGCGGGGGAGCGGGGCGCGGCCTCGTGGGCGCTCGCCGTGGCGCCGACCGGGATCGTCGCCCTGTCGGTCGCCCTCGCGGTCACGTACGCGGGCCTGGCCGGGCGCCGTGCCGGGCCGCGGGGCTACCGGAGACCGTAGAAACGCAGGGGCGAGTTCGGCGCGAAGCCGATGCGGGGATAGACGGGCGCCCCGGCCACCGTCGCGTGCAGGGTGGCCCGGGTCGGTCCGGTGGCCCGGGCGCCTTCGTACAGGGCCTTGCGGGTCACGGCCTCGCCGTAGCCCCTGCGCTCCCACTCCGGGGCCGTGGCGACCAGGAGGACGAACAGCCGGCCGTCGGCCTCGACGGTCCCGGCGCAGGTCACCGGGACGCCGTCCCGCAGGCCCAGCCAGGCGTGCACGCCCCGCTTCCAGAGCGTGGAGCCGGCGAGTCCGTCGCGCCCGTCCTCCAGCGGGAAGCCGTAGGCGCGGGAGTTGAGGTCGGCGTAGGCACGCAGATGTGCGTCGGTGCTCACGCGGACGAACGTGAGGTCGGGGTGGGCGGGTTCGGGGACCGGGAGCAGGTCGCCGGCCATGCCGGTGCCGGGGAAGACGTGGGCGAGGCCCGCTCGTTCGGCCGCCGCCGTGAGTCCCGCGCGTGCCTCGGCGTCGAGGAGATCCTCGAAGACCCAGAGGAAACCGGGGTGTTCCTTCGCCCGCATGACGTCCGCCGCCTCCGCCAGGCGCCGTTCCGTCAGGGCCGCGTCCGCCCCCGCCTCGGTGAGCGTGACACAGTTCCAGAAGGCGAACCGGCAGTCCGCCCAGCGCACGGCGATCCCCGGAAGGTCCCGGACGTCCGCGCCGGGGTCACGGTCGAGGACCATGGCCCGCCAGACCGTGGCGAGCTGCTCCATCGACTCGACCGCGTCCGCGAGATCCGTACGAGGGGGCACAACGACTCCTTTGCTCGTGGTGGGGGCGTCGAGCCCACGCCGGCCGTCCTACTCGCCCGTGACGAACCGGAGGCGGAGGCGGGGGCGGGTGCGGGGGTCCTTCCGTCGGGCGAAGACCTCCCGCACGACGGCGATCAGCACGACCACACCCCAGGCGACCGAGAACACCGCGATCTGGCCCTCGGCGTCGAACGCCAGCCAGCCGACGCCCGGACCGCCCAGGGTCACACCGGCGGCCGCCGCGAGGGACGAGGGGCGCCGCGCGCTCAACGCGTGGATCAGACAGAGCACGCCGAGGGCGAGCAACGGAACGGCGAAGACCTCGATGTGGTCGAGCCCGGTGTAGTCGTAGCCGTACTCGCTGTCGTACGAGTAGCCGTACTCGTCGGTCGAGCCGCCCGCCTCGACGCTCGCGACGACCAGGGCCCCGGCTCCCCACCACAGCAGCGTGGAGGCGAGGGGGAACCAGCGGAACAGGGCGAGCCCCAGGACGGCGGTCACCACCCACACGGTGATGAGTTCCTCGGTGGAGCCTTCGTACAGCTGGTCGTGGCCGATGCTGACCACACCGGAGGCGACGATGCCCAGCAGGGCGACGATCCTGTTGAGGGCCACCGTCAACCGCCGCTCGTCCGGCGGGCCGGCCGGCCTGGGCGGTGCGGGCGCGGTGCGGGTCTCCTGGTCGGCCAGCGCGGTGTGTCCGGGGCCCGGCGGCGCTGCGGCCGCGGCGCGCGCGGGCGGCACGCCGGGTGTGGGCGGTGTGGAAGGCGCGGGCGGCGCGACCGGGGCCGGAGCCGGAGTCGGGGCCGCGGGCCGCCGGGCCGAGGCGGCGGCCGGAACGGTCAGCGTGGCGAGCAGTTCCGCCAGCGCCTCCCGCAGCTCCGTCGCGCTGCCGAACCGCTCCTCGCGGTCCTTCGCCAGGGCGCGCAGTACGAGACCGTCGACCGCGGCCGGGATCTGCGGACGCAGCCGGGACGCCGCGACGGGCTCCTGGCTGATGTGCTGGTGCATCACGGCGAACGGGGAGTCGCCGATGAACGGCGGGCGCCCGGTCAGCAGTTCGTACAGCAGACAGCCGGTGGAGTACTGGTCGGAACGGCCGTCCACCGACCGCCCCGTGAGCTGCTCGGGGGAGAGATAGGCGGGGGTGCCGACCGTCATGCCCGTGGCGGTGAGCCGGGTTGTGGTCTCCGCGACGACCTTGGCGATCCCGAAGTCCAGGACCTTGTTGTCGCCCCCGGACGTCAGCATGACATTGGAGGGCTTGATGTCGCGGTGGATGAGGCCCTGACCGTGGCTGTGGGCGAGGGCGTCGGCGATGTCCCTGCCGATGGCCAGCGCCCGTTCGACCGTGAACGGCCCCTCGGCGAGCGCGTCGGTCAGCGTGCGCCCCTCGATGAACTCCATGACCAGGAACGGCGTCGTCTCGCCGTCCGTGGTGTCCTCGCCGACGTCGTGCAGCACGGCGACGTTGCGGTGGTTGAGCGAGGCGACGGTGCGCGCCTCCCGGCGGAACCGGACGCGGAACTCCTCGTGGCGGGTGAGGTCCGGCGGCAGGACCTTCACCGCGACCGTGCGGCCGAGCTCCCGGTCGGTGGCGCGCCAGACCTCCCCCATGCCACCGCGCCCCACGGCCTCGACCAGTTCGTATCTCTCCGCGAGCACCCGTATGACTCTGCCCCCCTGATGGCATGCGGCAGCCCGACGTCGGACCGGCTGCCGTGGATTTCGCCCGCCACCATACTGGCGAAAATCCACCCAGGGGACATTCATGAACTTGCCGCACAAATGTGCGTATATCGGGTGGCCTCGAGGCTCCGCGTCACCGGCGGGGGATCACGTCGGCGTGGGCAGCGCCCCGCCGTCGATGCACTCCCACTCGACGCCGGACAGGCCGGTCAGCCATCGATCGGCGATGCGCGCGAGCCGCTCGGCGGAAGGGGGTGGCGTGGGTCCGAGCCCGATCGCGTACCGGGCGGTCGTCGGCTCGGCGGGCAGCGCCCGCGGCCAGGCGTGGGCTTCCGCCACGCCCGACTCCGCCAGCGCTCCGAGCAACGCCCGCATCCGTCCCCGTACGCGCCCGTTCAACTGGTCGAAGTCCTCCGGGCGGCGGGGCCGGACCGTCACCACGGCCCAGGCCGCGTGGCGCCGGTGCAGGGGCGGCGGCGACAGCAGCGCGGGCCGGGGATCCGCGCCGGAGTCGGCCGCCGCCTCCACGGCCTCCCAGGCCCGGTACAGCTCCTGGCTCAGCAGATCCCTGGTGCCGGAGCCGACCTGGCCGGTGCAGGAGCGCACGGGCGCGCTGGGCGTCAGCACGGTCAGGGCCGCGTCGTCGGCCGCCGGGCCCTCCCCGCCGAGGGCGACCGGCTCCCGCCAGTCCCACGCGGCCCAGGTGCCGAAGAACCGCCGCAGCAGCTCGCCGTCGTCGGCGACGTCCGGCGCCTCCCGGACCGTACGGGCCGCGAGCACCGCCCACGCCACCCCGGGCAGCCCGCCGAACGGAGCGGAGTCCAGCCCGCGCGCCCTCGCCCACGCCTTCACGGCGCGCGCCAGCGACGCGAACCCCGGCGTCCGCTCCGCGCCCACGGCCGCCAGGACCGCGTCCGCGTCGGAGACCGCGCTCAGCGCGATCGCCGCGGCCTCGCCCAGCTCGGCCCGCCGGGCCACCGCGTCCCGCGGCGGCAGCGGCCCCGTGCCCACGACCACCAGGTCCACGTCGAGCCCCTCGGCGCGCAACCGCAGCCCCGGCACGCGCGCGCCGACGACCTCGCGCACCCGCGTCGCGTCCGGCAGCGCCGCCATGACCCGCTCCCGTACGACCGTGAGGTCGACCGTGCCCGGCAGCGCGGCCACCACGTCCAGGTCCGCGCCCGCGAGAGCGCAGCCCATGCGCCGGGACCCGGCCGCCTGCACGGCGCCCTCGGGGAACGCGTCCGTCAGACGTCGTACGACCCGCCCGGCCGCCGCCTCGTCGGTGGTGGGCAGGACGTCCTGGCCGGCGGCGGGCGTGGCCCAGTCCGCCCAGTCCCGGTCGGGGCGGCCGACGGCCGGCTCGGGCAGCCACCGCATCTCGCCGGTGCCGAGGGCGACCGTGGCCCGCGGGCGCATCGGTTCGTCGCCCCGCCGGGACAGCAGGACCAGCTCGCCGACCCGCGCGGTCATGGGGGAGAGACGGGCCGCGCAGTCGACCTCGACCGCGTGCGGGTCGGAGGTGCGGCCGAGGCTCAGATGCGGGGTGAAGCCCTCGTGGCGTCCCCGGCAGCGCGGGAACCGCCGGACGAGGGCCTGCCACAGTTCCGCCCACGGTGTCTCGTCGGCCGCGGCGGGGTCCAGCCACACGGTGGCGCCGTGCCGGTGCCCGAAGGTGTGGAGCCCGTCGAGCCGGGCCGTGAACGGCCGGACCTGCGCGGCGGCCGCGGCGAGCAGCGGCGCCGCCCGCTCGAACTCCGCCTCGGGGACGAAGCCGAACAGCACGTTGACATGCGGCGGCCAGCGCCGGATCTGCACGTCGTGGTCCCGGCGCACGTCCTGGATCGCGGGCCACAGCTCACGCGGCGGAACCCAGGCGAGTGCCGTACGGGGCGTCGGCGCGAGGTCGAGCACGTCGACGGGGGCACCGGTGCCGCAGTACAGCTCGGCGGCGACCCCGTAATGGTCGGAGACATACAGCCCCTGCGGGGAGGGCGTGTCGCCGAGCAGCGCGGCGCCGGTCACGCGCGGGCCGTCGGAGGGGCGGACGAAGACCCGGTCGAGGCGGGAGGCCCGGCCGCTGAGGGAGGATACGGCGGCCAGCGGGTTCACGCCCGGATCGAAGGTGGGGGAGTCGTCGCCGGGGCCGTGGGTCTCGGTCCAGGCGTCGAGCATGCCGAGGGTGCGCGCCGGGCCCGGCCCGCCGTCGTTGAAGTCGCCGGCCAGGACCAGACCGCCCGGCACGCCCGACAGCCCCTCGGCGAGCCGGGTCAGTTCGGCGGCGCGCCGGGCCGGCCCGTCCTCGGAGTGGTCGCTCGTCAGATGGGTGGCGGCCACGGTCAGCGGCCCGGACGCGGTGTCCACGACGAGGGCGGTGACGGCCTTGTGGTGCCCGAGGACGTGCACGGCACCCTCCCGTACGGGGATGCGGCTGAGCAGGAGCAGCCCGCACTCGTCGACGTCCTTCCCGTAGGGGTCGGCGGCGAGGGTGTACCGCGCCCGTACCCACTCCGCGTCCAGCAGCATCGTCAGCAGCCCTGCCTCGACCTCCTGCAGGGCGATGACGTCCGCGTCGGCGCGCTCCAGCGCCCCGAGCAGCAGCGGGCGGCGCCGGGCGGTGTCGATGCGGTGGCTGTCGTAGCGGTCCCAGAGCGTGTTCCAGGTCAGGATCCGCACCCGGTCCGGCCCCGCGTCCGGCCCCGCGTCCGGCCCCGCGTCCGGCGCCGGGGGCGGCGCGGGCCGCCATCGTCCGGCCGCCGCGTCCCAGGCGTGCGGGGTGCGCGCCGTGAAGAAGGGCGCCCGCAGCCGCCGTGCCTCGCGCACCCGGCCCGCGCCGGAGGCGTCGATACGGTCCACACCGGAGGCGCGGTCCCACACCAGCTCGCCGTCCGCCTCCACGAACAGCACCCGGTGCCAGGGGATCTCGCCGCCCGGCACGAACGCCGGCAGCGGCACCCGCTTCGGCGCGGCATGGCGCTGGTTGATGCCGAGCACGAACCGCGCGGGGTCGAAGCGCGGGTCCCAGCGCACCCGGTGGTAGATCTCCTCGCTGGTACGCATCAGGCGTCCTCCCCCTCCAGTGTGCCGTCGCGGTCCTGCACGGTCCCGTCCGCGCCGACGTACCAGGTCCGGTGCGCCTGGCCGGGGTACGGCGGCACGAACCGGCGCAACTGCCCCGCCAGGACGCCGGCCGGCACCGGATGCGCACGCCCGGCGTTGCGTCGTACGAGCTCGTCCTCGTCCGTGACCAGCACGGCGTGCGTGACCAGCGCGTCGCGGCGGCGGGCCACGGCGTGCACCAGGGACCGCTGGTGCGGGTTGAGCGAGGTGGCGTCCCACACGACCGTGCCGGCACCGGCCGCGAGGGCCCGGTCCAGCCGGTCCAGGCCCTCCCGCAGCACCTCCCCGTTGGCCCCCTGGTCCGCCCGCGCGCCACGCGCCTCCCGCAGCCCGTCCAGGGAGACGCATGCCGAGACGCCCTCCAGCCGGGCCGCGAAGGCGCTCTTGCCGCTGCCGGACGGCCCCACGAGGTGCACCAGCCGAGGGGATTCCCCGCCACGCCACCGCCAGGTCGCCGCGACGGCCTCCTCCGCCGTGCGGACCCGCCCCTCGGCGTACGCCTCCCGCGCCTGCGCCCAGCAGCGGTCCGCCGCCGCGCCGCCGATCCCGTCGCGCTCCAGCGCCTCGCGCAGCCCTGCCCGCAGCGCGCCGAGCGGCGCCTCGCCGAACAGCCCGGCCTCCTGCGCGTGCAGCGCGGACCACTCCACCTGCTCACGCGCCTCGTCGTCCCCGGCGACCGCCCCCGCGACGGTGTGCAGCACCCCGAGATCGGCCGCGAAGGACATTCTCACGAGCCCGGCCCGCCGCTCCGCGTCCGGATAGGGCCGGTGCAGCGCGCCGTGTAGCCCCACCAGATCGGCGACCCGCCGCGCGAGCGGCACGCCGAGCACCCCGGCGGCCCCGCTCATCAGCCTCGTCCGGGGCACGCGGTGCAGCAGCGCGGCGAGCACCCCCGCGAGCCGGGCGTCCCCACCGCGCCCGAGTACATCCAGCCGCGCGCCCACCTCCACGGCGGCGACCGCGGCGAAACCGGGGGTCGCACCGAGGCCGGGCATGCCGAGACACGCGGCCAGCGTCTCCGCGTCCGGGGCCGCTCCGGACCGTACGGCCCACAGGGGCGCCGCCGGGCCGAGTCCGTTCGCCACGACGGCCGCGTGCATCCAGTGCGTGTCCGTCGTGACATGCCCGGACCGCACCCACTTGGCGACCCGCCCGGCGAACTCCGCCCGCGCGAAGCCCTCCACCGTCCGTACGACGAACCCCTCCTGGCGTCCGGTCTCCACCCGCAGCCGCCGCAGCGTCCGTTCGTCGAACACACCGCGCCACAGCACCGGCGGCACGGGCACCCCCAGCCCGCGCAGGAACCGCACGGTGTCGTCCCAGCCCAGGCACCGGTCGTGCGCGTCCCAGACGGAGAAGCCGTAGAAGTAGCCGTCCAGGGTGTCGTACGCAAGGGAGTGGCGCGCGTACAGGTTCTCGCCGCACACCCGCCAGCCCGCCGGTATCCGCGCCCCCACGCGCCCCTGGAGCGCCTTGACCCACGCCCGTGACGGATGGTGCGCGGAGTCGACGGACCGCGCGTGCAGTCCGTCCGCGTACAGCGTGGTGTTCTCCCCGTCGAGCTTCTCGGTGACGACGACCTCCCGCCCGACGAACCCCTCTAGGCCCCCGGTCCGCACATCGTCGGCGGAGACCCCAGGTGACCAGGGCAGATGGGGAGTTCGGGGGTAGGCGGTGCGCATGGCGGCCACTATAGGAGCGCGGGAAACGGGGCCTCCAACGGTTTACGGGGCGGGCGGGGCGGCGTGGCCGCCGCCGTTGTCCTGTCACCTGTCGGCGGAGGCGGAGGCGGATGCCGAGTCCAGGGCCAGTGACGCCCAGATGGTCTTGCCGGTGCCGGTGTGGCGGGTGCCCCAGGCGCGGCTGAGCTGGGCCACGAGAAGGATGCCGCGGCCGCCCTCGTCGTAGGTGCGGGCGCGGCGCAGATGCGGGGCGGTGTTGCTGGAGTCGGACACCTCGCAGATGAGCCGGCGGTCGCGGAGCAGCCGCAGCCGGATGGGCGGTTCGGCGTGCCGGATCGCGTTGGTGACCAGCTCGCTCACCACCAGTTCGGCGACGAAGGACACCTCCGGCAGGTCCCAGGTGTCGAGCTGGGCGGTCACGAGCTTGCGGGCGCGGGCCACCATGGACGGCTCCGCCGGCAGGTCCCAGGTGGCCACCCGACCGGGGTCGAACGCCCGGGTGCGGGCGACGAGCAGGGCGATGTCGTCGCCGGGACGCTCGGGCGGCACCGAAGCGAGCACGGTGTCGCACACCTCGTCCGGTGACGCGGCCGGACGGGCGAGGGCCCGCCGCAGCCGTACGGTCCCCTCGTCCAGGTCCTGCTCACGGGACTCGAGCAGCCCGTCGGTGTACAGGGCGATCAGACTGCCCTCCGGAAGGACGAGCTCGGTCGTCTCGAACGGCACCCCGCCCAGTCCCAGCGGGGGGCCGGGCGGCACGTCCGGGAACTCGACGTCTCCGCCGGGCCCGACGACGGCGGGCGCCGGGTGGCCGGCGCTGGCCAGGGTGCAGACCCGGGAGACCGGGTCGTAGACGGCGTACAGACAGGTGGCGCCGAGACCGGTCGCCAGCTCGGCCGCCTGGTCGGGCGGTACGTCGTCGTCCGGGGCCGCGTCCCCGGAGAGCCGGATCACCAGATCGTCCAGGTGGGTGAGGAGTTCGTCGGCCGGGAGGTCGATGTCGGCGAGGGTGCGTACGGCGGTCCGCAGCCGCCCCATGATCGCCGAGGCCTGGATGCCGTGCCCGACCACGTCCCCGACGACCAGGGCGACCCGGGCGCCGGACAGCGGGATCAGATCGAACCAGTCCCCGCCCACCCCGGCCAGGGTGTCCGAGGGCAGATAGCGGAAGGCCGCCTCCACCGCGGCCTGGGCGGGCAGCCGCTGGGGCAGCAGGGTCCGCTGGAGCGTCAGCGCGGTGTCCCGTTCGCGGGTGTACCGGCGCGCGTTGTCGATGCAGACGGCGGCGCGCGCGGTGATCTCCTCGGCGAGCAGCAGATCCCCCGCGCCGAACGACTCCGGCCGCTGGTGCCGCAGGAAGACGGCCACGCCCAGGGTGTGCCCGCGGGCCGTGAGCGGTACCGCCATGACGGAGTGGATGCCGAAGGCGCGGACCGCGGCCGGCCGCCCCGGGTGCCCCGCCGACCAGTCGGCCGACCACGGGTCGAACTCGGCCCGGAGCACCGCCCGGCCCGTGGCCAGGCACTCCGCCGTCGGCGAGTCCGCCGGCCAGTTGTCGGTCTCGCCGGGGCTCAGCACGGCCTCGGCGACACCCGGCAGCACCGACTGCTGGGCGGCCCGCCGGAGCCGGAACACCCCCTCCAGCGCCTGCCCGTACCCGGGCTCCCCGGCTTCCGCCCGCTCGACGTCGGGGAGCAGCTCGACGGTGACGAAGTCGGCGAACTCCGGGACGGCCACGTCCGTCAGTTCCTGTGCCGTGCGGGTGACGTCCAGCGTGCTCCCGATCCGGGCACCGGCGTCGCTGAGCAGCTGCAACCGCTTGTGCGCCCAGTACTGCTCGGTGCGGTCGTGCGCCGACAGGCCCACCCCGCGCAGCACGCCGTGTCCGTCCTTCAGCGGGAAGAGCGAGAGCGACCAGGCCTGCTTGCGGGGTTCGCCCGCGACCCGCACCTGGACCTCGACGTCCTGCGGGCGTCCCGTCCGCAGCACCTCCGCCATATGGCGCTCGACCCGGTCGAACTCCGGGTGGGCCACGATCTCGGCGTGCCGCAGCCCGCGCATCTCCGCCTCGCCGAGGTTCATCGCGTGCTCGGAGAAGCGGTTGGCGTGGACCAGGCGCAGCCGGGTGTCGTAGATCTCCATCGAGCAGCAGGAGGCCTGGTAGAAGCTCCACGCGGCCAGTTCGTCGGACTCCGGGGCGGGCACGGCGTCGGCGAGCGCGGACAGCACGAGCCAGTCGCCCCGGCCGCCCTGCGCCGTCCGGTGGTGGGCGAGCAGCCGGACGCCCACGCCGTGCCCGTCCCGGTGCCGCAGCCGGACCGTGCCGGTCCACCTCGGCAGGTCCGGCAGCCGGCGCAGCGTCTCGGCGGGCGGTTCTCCGTCGACCAGGGTGGCGGCCGGACGGCCGACGATCTCCGCCGCCGGGTGGCCGAGCAGCCCTCGGGCGCCCTCGCTCCACTCGGTGACCGTGCCGTGCTCGTCGACGACGGCCCGGGCCGTCAGCTCCTCGCCGGGCACGTGGAGCGGACCGTCGGGCGGCCGGTCTCCGTCGCCGTGCGTCCGTCCCACCACCGTCTCGCCTCCACCCGTGCGAGGGCTTCCCTTCCCACCCATACTGCGCGGCCGGTACCACGGGGCGCGAGGTCAGCCCTCGCGGTACAGCGCGGTGAGCAGTTCGATCGCCCGCTGGGCGGCCGGGTGGGGATCGTCCCGCCACCAGGCCAGGCGCACCGCGATGGGTTCGGCGTCGCGGACCGGCCGGTAGACGACGCCCGGCCGGGGGTACTGGTGGGCGGTGGACTCCGCCGTGACCCCGACCCCGCGCCCGCCGGAGATCTCGTTCAGCCAGTCGTCCACGTCGTGGATCTCCTCGATCGCGGGGCGGGAGCCGGCCGGCCACAGCTCGGGCGTGGTGGTCCCGGTCCGCCGGTCGATGAGCAGCGTGCGGTCGCTGAGATCGGCCAGACGCAGCGAGCGCCGCCCGGCCAGGGGGTCGTCGGACGACAGAGCGCACAGGCGTCGCTCCAGGCCGATGATGGCCGAGTCGAAACGGCGGTCGTCCAAGGGCCTGCGGACGATGGCGAGGTCGCAGACGCCCTCCACCAGTCCGGCGCTGCCGGAGTTGAAGCGGACCAGGTGCAGATCCGTGCCGGGGTGCTCCCGGGCCCAGCGGCGCTGGAACGCGGGGGTGTGCCGGCCGAGCGCCGACCAGGCGTAGCCGATCCGCAGGCCGGCCCGGCCCGAGGTGGCGGCCTGGACCAGGCCCTCCACCTCGCCGAGCACCCGGCGGGCGTGCGCCAGCACCCGCAGCCCGGTCGGCGTCGGCGCGACCTCGCGGGAGGTGCGCCGCAACAGCCGTACCCCCAGGTTGCGTTCGAGTGAGGCCAGACTCCGGGACACCGCCGCCTGGGAGACGCCGAGGGCGATCGCCGCGTCGGTGAAACTGCCCTCGTCGACGATGGCGACCAGACAGCGCAGCTGCCGTACCTCCACACCCATGGCTCCATCCATAACCAGAGTGTATGGATAAGGTCGTGGACGCATTTTGCGTATGAGGGGTCGCGCTGCACGATCCGAGCATGGACAGCGCATCCGGCACCCTCTCCGAGTCTTCCGGCACGGCTCCGCGTACGGCGTCCCCCGAGCCGGCGCGCGGACGGTCGGCCGGGGTGGCCACCATGGTCGGCAGCGGTCTGTCGAACCAGGTGGGCGCCGCCATCGGCTCGCTCGCCTTCCCGGTCCTCGGCCCGCTGGGCGTCGTCGCCGTCCGGCAGTACGTCGCCGCCCTCGTCCTCTTCGCCGTCGGCCGCCCCGGACTGCGGGACCTCACCTGGGCACAGTGGCGTCCGGTGCTGGGGCTGGCCGTCGTGTTCGGGACGATGAACCTCTCCCTCTACACCGCCATCGACCGGATCGGCCTCGGGCTGGCGGTGACGCTGGAGTTCCTCGGCCCGCTGACCATCGCCCTCACCGCGGCGCGCCGCCGCGTCGACGCCCTGTGCGCGGTGATCGCCGCCGCGGGGGTGGTCACGCTGATGCGCCCGCGGCCCTCGACCGACTACGCGGGGATGGGCCTGGGCCTGCTCGCCGCCTGCTGCTGGGCGTCGTACATCCTGCTCAACCGCAGCGTCGGCCGCCGTGTCCCGGGAGCGCAGGGCTCCGCCGCGGCGGCCGGGATCTCCGCGCTGACCTTTCTGCCGATCGGCGTGGTCCTCGTCCTGCGGCAGCCGCCGGGCGCCGCGGCGGTCGGCTACGCCGTCGCGGCAGGTGTGCTCTCCTCGGCCGTGCCCTATCTCGCCGATCTGTTCACCCTGCGCCGGGTCCCCGCCCAGGCCTTCGGGCTCTTCATGAGCGTCAACCCGCTGCTGGCCGCCCTCGTCGGATGGATCGGCCTCGGCCAGGATCTGGGTCCGACGGAATGGGCGAGCATCGGCGCCATCGTGGCCGCGAACACGCTGAGCATGCTGGTACGGCGGGACTGACTCAGGGCTCGACCGCGCGGCCGGCGTCCAGCTCCACCTCGTGCAGCACGAGCCGGCTGCGCACCTCGCGCACACCCAGTTCCGCCTTGAGGCGGTCCACGACCGTCTCGAACTCACGGGCGTCGGCACACGCCACCCGCAGCTGGAAGTCGTACTCGCCGGTCATGCGCACGGCGCTGATCACCTGCGGCACATCGCCGAGCTGTTCCTCGAAGGCCCAGCGGTCCACCGCCTCGCGCAGCCGGATGTCGCTGATGAGCTGCATGCCGCGGCCGAACGCCGCCAGGTTCAGTTCGGCGCGGTAGCCCTGGATGACACCGGACGTCTGCAGCCGGCGCACCCGGTCGGCCACCGTGTTCGCCGACAGGCGCACCTGACGGCCCAGCTCCTGATAGGTCGCCCGGCCGTCCCGGAGGAGCAGGGCGAGCAGCTGTCGATCGATACGGTCCACGGTCCCATTCTAGGAATTCTCACCCCTTGCAGAAAAGTGGCGAGTATTCCTCGGCCAGAAGGCCTCCATGCCCGATATATCCGCAACAAATTCGGGCGGATCGGCGCGAAAATCACCGGTATGGAATCCGTGCTTCTCCGGGCCGCTCTCGCTCCCTCCCTCGCTCTGCTCGCCTCCCTCGTCGCCCGCCGTATGGGCCCGCGGCGCGGCGGCCAACTGCTCGGCGCGCCGACCACCACGGGGCCGTTCCTCGCGATGACCTGGATGAACTCCGGCCCCACGACGACGGCGTCGGCCGCGCAGGGCGGTGTCGCCGGGATGCTGGTCGTGGCCTGTTACAGCCTCGCGTACGCCCGGTTCGCCCCGGCCCGCCGCCCGGCACGGACACTGCTGCTCGCCCTGCTCTGCGCGCTGGGCGCGGCGGTGGTCGGGCCGGCCTTCGGCAACGTCTGGCTGTCCGCCGCACTGACCTCGTCCGTGATCGTCCTCGGGCTGCTGACCTGGCCCGACGCCGATCCCGCCGGGCGGTCGCCGGGTCCCGCCCGGCGGTGGGAGATCCCGACGCGGATGGCGCTCTCCGGCGTGATCGTGACAGCTGCGCTGATCACGACCGCCGTGATCGGGCCCCTGGTCGGCGGTGTCCTGGCCGCGCTTCCGGTGCTGCTGTCGGTCATGGGCCCCTCGATCCACCGCACGGCCGGAGCCGCGGCGGCGGCCGACCTGATGCGCGGCGCGCTCACCTCCGTCGCCGGGACCCTCGGCTTCCTGCTGGTCCTCTCTTTCGCCCCGCTCACGCTCGGACCGGCCATGGCCTTCCTGCTCGCCCTGGCCGCGTTCGCGGCGACCGACTCGCTGGTCCGGCACGGCGTGGCCCGTGTCCGCACCCTCGCCCTGGCCCGGTCGTGCGCCGTACGGGGTGGCTCCTGAGGCGTGAACGGGCGGGCCGTGACGGTACATTGCGCCGATGAGCGAAGAACTGCCGCCCGGCGGTGTCGTGTTCGGCGCCGACGAATGGGAGGCCCGGTGGGCGGACGCCTGGCGGCCGGAACAGGTCGCCGAGCGGCTGGCCGGGGTCGGGACGCCCTGGTGCGTGGCGGCCGGATGGGCGCTGGATCTGTTCCGCGGGCGGCGGACCCGGCCGCACGGTGATCTGGAGATCGCGGTGCCCTCGGCGGACTTCCCGGAGGTGCGGGACCGCTTCCCCGCGTACGCGTGGGACGCGGTGGGGTCGGGACACGTCTGGGCGGCGGCGGGGCCCGCGGCACTGGCGGCCACCCACCAGACCTGGCTCCGGGATCCGGCGAGCGGGCGGTTCCTGTTCGACGTCTTCCGCGAGCCGCACGAGGGCGGGACGTGGATCTGCCGACGGGACGAGAGCCTGCGGCTGCCGTACGACGCGATCATCGAGCGGACGCCGGACGGGATTCCCTATCTGATCCCGGAGCTGGTGCTGCTGTTCAAGGCCAAGGCGGTACGGGCCAAGGACCAGGCGGACTTCGACGGGGTGCTGCCGGAACTCGGGCGGGCGCGCCGGGACCGGCTGGCGCAGTGGCTGGGGCGCGTGCATCCCGGGCATCCGTGGCAGGAATCGTTGATCGGGTGACGGGCGGCCCGTGGGCCCTCAGCGGCCCACGGGGCGCCGGGGCAGCGGGGACGAGTACACGACGCTGGTCGTCACGGAGCCCAGGCCGCCGATGCGCCCGCTGACCTCCTCCAGATGGCGCATGGAACGGGCCGCGACCTTGATGACGAAACAGTCGTCGCCCGTCACATGGTGGGCCTCCAGGATCTCCGGCATCGCGTCGACCAGGTCGTGGAACGGCTTGTAGTTGCCGTTCGGGTAGCGCAGCCGCACGAACGCGAGGATCGTCAGCCCGACCTTCTCCGGGTCCACGACCGCCGCGTACCCGTTGATGATCCCGGCCTCCTCCAGCCGGCGCACCCGCTCGGTGACCGCGCTGGGCGACATGGAGACGGCCCGCGCGAGGTCGGCGAAGCTGGCCCGGCCGTCGCGCTGGAGGACGTCGAGGATGTGCCAGTCGACGGCGTCAGGGGTGAACGGGGAAATCGCGGTCATGGCGGAGAGGTACCACGGATTCCCCGGCCTCGGCAATCAAGTGCCGTGGACCCACCGCGTTCACCCCAGCCCGAACAAGCGCGCCCCGTTGTCGTGGCAGACGCCCCGCAGCCATGCGTCGCCGAGGCCCAGGCGTTCCAGGGCTTCCAGCTGATGGACGTACGGATAGGGGATGTTGGGGAAGTCGCTGCCGAGGAGGATGCGGTCGGCCAGGTCGGAGAGCCGGGGCAGGGCGTCCGGGGGGAACGGGGCGAAGCGGTCCGCGAAGTCGGTGAAGGCCATGGTGGTGTCGAGCCTGACCTCCTGGTACCGCTCGGCGAGGGTCAGGAAGTCCTGGTACTCGGGCATCCCCATGTGCGCCACGATCAGCCGGAGGCGGGGGTGCCGGGCGAGGACCCGCTCCACCCGCTCGGGGCCGGTGTACTTGCCCGGTGCGGGACCCGAGCCGCAGTGGATCACGACGGGCACCCCGGCCTCGGCGAGCAGCCCCCAGGCGGGGTCGAGGAGGTCGTCCGCCGGGTCGTACGCCCCCACCTGGACGTGTGCCTTGAAGACGCGCGCACCCGACTCGATCGCCTCCCTGACGTAGGACTCGACTCCGGGCTCGGGGAACAGGGTCGAGGTGTGCAGGCAGCCGGGGGTGCGGCGGGCGAAGTCGGCGGCCCAGCCGTTCAGCCACTGCGCCATCTCCCCCTTGTGCGGATAGACCATCGAGGTGAAGGCGTGGACGCCGAAGTCCCGGAGCACGGCGAGGCGTTCGGCCTCCTCCGCACGGTAGGTGATGGGCCACTCGACGCCACCGGTCAGCGGGCCGAGCGCGTCGAAGTAGTCCCAGACCTTGCGCAGCACGTTCTCCGGCATGAAGTGGACGTGCACGTCGACGAGTCCCGGCAGCCCGAGCCGCTCCTGGAACCGCCGTACCGCGACCGCCTCGCCGGCCCAGTCATGTGCTTCCCGTGTTTCCGTCATACGTCCCTCTCGGCTTGTCGGGGGTGGGCGCGCCCGCGCCGGGGAACCGGTCAACCCGCCTTGCGCACGGCCGCGTCGAGCAGCGGGCCGAGTTCCCGGGACACGGTGGTGAGGGCCCGTACGTCCTGTTCCGCCCGGGCCATGATGATCGCGCCCTCCAGGGAGCTGATCATGAGCGTGCCGAGCGCGTCCGACCGCTCCCCGGGGACACCCAGGTCGGTCAGTGCCGCGGCCAGCGGTGCGGTCCAGGCGGCGAAGGCGGCGGCGGTGGCCTCCCTCGTGGACTCGGTGGTCTCGGCACAGTCCACCGTGGCGGCGGCCAGCGAGCAGCCGCCCGCGAAGCCGGCGGTCTCGTACTCGTCCGTCCACTGGCGCACCATCTCGGCGAACAGCGCGCTCGGTGTGGGCTCCGGCAGCGCGGCCAGGAACCGGGCCACCCGCTTGGCCGCGTACCGTCCGGCCCAGCCCACGGCCTCGTTGAGCAGCTGTTCCTTGCCGCCGGGGAAGTAGTGCTGGAGCGAGCCGCGCGGTGCCCCGGCATGGGCGGCGACCTCGCGCATACCAGTGGCGGCGACCCCGCCGCGCCGCAGGAGCTGGGCCGCGCTGAAGACCATCCGCTCGCGCGGGCCACGCTCGGACATCGCCATCCCTGACCCCGTCCCTTCGCTCGGCGGTGCGGAAGCCTTACGGACTCATCCTATGACCACCGTCATAGAAGAGTGCGGTCGGAGTGCGGTCAGTGTGTGGTCAGGGCCGCAGGCCGGGACAAACACCCTGGCCGCCAAGGAGGTTGACGGGATCCGGACTCGGAACCTTCGCCCGTATCCCCTAGAGTGCCCTCAGTTCGGGGGCGGGCAGGAGAACAGGGCGCGTCCGCGTGGAGTCGAGAGAGGACCACCATGCAGGGCACGCACGACGATCCGGCCCCGGGGCGCCACAGGAGGCCCAGCCGGCGCAGGTTCCTGCTGCTGGCCACGGCCGGCGCCGGTGCCGTCGGCACGGCGGGGATCGGCTGGTCGGCCTTCGGGAACGACACCCCGCCGCGGGTGTTCTCCTCCCAGCAGGACATCGACGCCCGCGAAAGCGCGGTCACCGCCGTGCTGGGCGCCGCGGACCCGGCGGCGGTCGCGGCCTGGATCACCGGCACGGGCACCGCCCCAGACACGATCCCGGCCGAACTGGACAGCCAGGTCAACGCCCTGGCGGACGCCGCCGCGGCCGGCACCGGCACCGACCGGGCCGCGGTCGTCGTCTCCCGGGTGCGCACCGCGGCCACCCAGCGGACCATATGGGACCGCAAGTACGACTTCCTGCGCACCGGTTCGGGCGGCGCCGGCACCTTCGGCGTCATCACCGACGAGATCCGCGCCAAGTACCCCACCGAGCTGGGCACGGACCCGCAGTGGGACCCCGACAAGGAATCCCACCGCACGGTCTGGGCGTCCATGACCCCGGACGAGCGCCAGATCGAGATACTGCGCACCTCGACCGCGCCGGGCGTTTCACGCCACCACCTCGGCTCCGACGCCGACTTCTTCGACACCACTCCCCAGAACTGGACGGACGGCGGCCCGCAAACCGCGCACTACGCCTGGCTGCGCGCGAACGCGTCCCGCTACGGTTTCCTTCAGACGTACACGGCCGAGTCGGCCCAGGACACCCCGGCGATCAGCCAGGAACGCTGGCACTGGTCGTACGCCCCGGTCGCGGAGGCGGTCCTGGGCTTCGTCCGGGCGAACGACGCCCTGATCACCGGCGCGCTGGACCAGCTGTGGAGCTACGACCCCGCGCGGTTCACCTACATCAGGGCGAACTGGCGGAACTACATGTTCCACGTCAACGAGCAGGCGTACTTCGGCTGAGCGCCGTCGATCGTGATGTGTGCCGCAGGTCCTCGGTGCCGTCGAGACACTGCCACCGGCCGGGGCCCGACAGCTGACCGTCAGCGGCTCAGCGGCAGCCGCATGATCGTCAGGTCGAGCCGGCGGCCGAACTTGGCGCCGGCCTCCCGCACGGTTCCGACGTGCTGGAAGCCGAACCGCTCGTGCAGCCGGACGGACGCGGCGTTCTCCGCCTCGATGTCGGCGATCATGACGTGATGGCCGGCCTCGCGCGCCGCGGTGACGAGTGTGTCGAGCAGCGCCGAGCCGATGCCGAGCCCCTGCCGGCCCTCGCGGACGTAGATCGAGTCCTCGACGGTGTCGCGAAACCCGTCGAGCTCCCGCCACGGACCGTAGACGGCGAACCCGGCGACCTCGCCCTCCACCTCGGCCACGAACGCCGACGCGTGCTCCAGATGGGCGGCAAGCCAGGCGGCTCCCTCTGCGGGGGACTGCGGGGTCTCCGTCCACAGCGCCGTCGACTGCTCGATCGCGTGGTTGCGGATCGCGCGGACCGCTTCCGCGTCGGCCGGCCGTGCGCGCCGTACGGTCACCGTCGGCGCGCTTCTCTCGTATATTGGATTCATGTCCAACATAGTAGATCCCCTGGTGCGGCAGATCGCCACCCGAGTCCGTACCGAACGCGAACGCCGCCGCTGGACCCTGGCCCGGCTCGCCGACGCCTCCGGTGTCTCCCAGGCCATGATCAGCAGGATCGAGCGCGGCGAGAGCAGCCCCACCGCCGTCGTCCTCGGCAAGCTGTCGGCCGCGTTCCAGCTCAGCGTCGCCTCCCTGCTCGCCCTCGCCGAAGCAGAAGGAGCCGAAGCCGAAGCCGAAGGGGAAGGGGAAGGAGAAGCCGGAGCCGGAGCCGTGCAGGAAGGCACAGGGGAGAGGGCGGGGCAGGCGACCGGTGTGCGCCGGGCGGCCGAGGTGCCCGAGTGGCGGGATCCCGGGACCGGCTACCGGCGCCGCCAGATCACCGGCCCGCACTTCCCCGCCGAGGTCGCCGAGATCCGTCTGCCCGCCGGCGCCCATGTGCCGTACCCGGCCGCGGCCTTCGCCTTCGTCCGGCAGATCGTGTGGGTCCTCGACGGACATCTGACCTTCCACGACGGCGACACCGTGCATGAACTCGACGCCGGCGACACCATCGAACTCGGCGAGCCCAGCGAGCGCGCCTTCGCCAACACCACCGACACCGAGTGCCGCTACGCCGTCGTCCTCACCCGCGGCACCCGGCCATGACCCGCCCGCTTCCCCGCGGCGGCACGCTCCTCCTCGCCACCATCGCCGGTACGGCCCTCGCGAACAACTACGCCGTCCAGCCCGCCCTCTCCACGGTCGCCGCAGACCTCCGCGTCCCCGCCTCCGTGATCGGCCTCGTCCCGACGGCCGCGCTCGCCGGCTGCATGACCGGCTTCGCCCTCCTGCTGCCGCTCGCCGACCGCCTCGCCCCCCACCGCCTGGTGGCCGCCCAGCTCATGACGCTGGCCGCCGCCCTCGCCGTCGCCGCCGCCGCGTCCGGCCCGGCCGTGCTGCTGACCGCCTATCTGGTCATCGGGGCGGCCGCCAGTGTCGCGGCCCAGGTCGGCAGCATCGCCGGCCGGCACGCCCCGCCCGGCCGTCGCGCGACCGGCGTCGCCACGGTGGCCGCCGGCATGTCGGCGGGCATCCTGCTCAGCCGGCTGGCCGGCGGTACCCTCACCGACCTCCTCGGCTGGCGGCGCATGCTCCTCGTCTTCGCCGCGCTCGCCCTGCTCTGCGCGCTCGCCGCCGCCACGCTCCTGCCCCGGGAGCGCCCGCACTCCCCGCACGGCTACCGCGCCACCCTCGCCGCGCTTCCCCCGCTGCTGCGCGAATTCCCCCCACTGCGACGCGCGGTACTCGTCGGCGGACTCTGGTACTTCGCCTTCAACCTCATCTGGGTCGCCCTCGCGCTCGCCCTGGCCGCACCGCCGTACTCCCTGGATCCGACCGCCATCGGCCTGTACGGCCTCACCGGACTCCTCGGCCTCGCCGCCCTCCCTCTCACCGGACGCCTCGCCGACCGCCACGGCCCCGCGACCATGATCGGCATCGCCCTGCCGGCCGCGGCCGTCGGCACCGCCGTCCTGGCCGCGGGCCTGGACACCCCGCCGGCCGTCGCCCTCGGCCTCGCCCTCTTCGACGCCGGCTGCTTCGCCGCCCAGGCCGCCAACACCAGCCGCGTCATCGCCCTCGATCCCCACCGCTCCGGCAGCCTCTCCAGCGTCTACCTGGTGCTGTACTTCACGACCGGCGCCCTCGGCACGGCCCTCGCCGCGCCGCTGCTCGAAACCCTCGGCTGGCGGGGCACGGCCCTCACCGCCGGTACGGCCCTGTTGCTCGCCGCGCTGCTCGACCGCACCGGCCGGGGCCGTCCCGACGCGGCGGAAAGCGGGGCCGCCCGCGAGCCGGAAACAATACGGATGCCGAACGGTCCCGCCCCCTCGTAGCCTCGCGCCATGAGCCTCCTGAACGTCATCGATGTCGAAGCCACCTGCTGGGACGGGCAACCCCCGCCGGGCTCGGTGAACGAGATCATCGAGATCGGCCTCACGGTCGTCGATCTGCGGGCCCGGCGCCGGGTGTCCCGGCATGGCATCCTGGTCCGCCCCACCCGGTCGACCGTCAGTCCCTTCTGCACGGAACTGACCGGTCTCACCCAGGCGGACGTGGAGCGCGGCATGACCTTCGCCGAGGCGTGCCGGCTCCTCGTCGACGAGCACGGAGCGGCGGAACGGCCCTGGGCGAGCTGGGGCGACTACGACCGGCGCCAGTTCGCCCGCCAGAGCCAGGCGGACCGGGTGGCCTACCCCTTCGGATATCCGGTCGAGCGCGGCCACACCAACGCCAAGGCCGTCTTCACCACCGCCCGCGGCCTGCGCAGAAAGCCCGGTATGAGCCAGGCCCTGCAGATCGCCGGACTGCCCCTCGAAGGACGCCATCACCGCGGCGAGGACGACGCCTGGAACATCGCGGCACTCGTGCTGGACCTACTGGACCGCGACGCCTGGCCGGCCGCGGCGGGCGGCTGACGCCAGTTGCGTCGACCGCCCGCGGTCACTCGCGTCGTTCGTCGTGCCGGATGGCGTCCACCAGGTGCGGGACGGGCCTGATCGCTGCGGTGTCGCTTGGCCGCGCGGGAGGTGAAGTCGTGGAAGACCGGTTCGTGTCCCGCGTGAGCGACCTGAGTGTCAGACGGCCTTTCGGGGGCGGGTGGTGCCGAGGCGTTCCCAGAGGGCGACCAGATGCGCGTGCAGGGCTTCCTCGGCTTCCTCTGCGGTCAAGTGGCCTATGAGCACATGCGTGGTGAGGCCGTCGGCGAGGGCGAGCAGTGCGCGAGCCTCCTGCCGCGGGTCGGGTGGCGTGGCGCCTTCGCCGGCCGAGCCGCTCCCGGTGGCCTCCGTGATGAGGCGGACGAGGAGGTTCTGGAGGGCCGCGTAGCTGGTTCTCAGTGGGCCGGCGAGTGGCTCGCTGACCGCGGCCTGAGCGACGAACGCGAGCCAGATCCGTGCGTCGGTGCGGTGTTCTTCGCGGAGCAGGGCGATTTCGTCGGTCACGTGGCCCAGGGCGGTGGCGGCCGACGGGGCCGGGCCCTCGGCCAGACGGGTCCTCACGCGTTCGGTGATGCGGTCGCCGACGTGGTCGACGGCGAAGAGGAGCATCTCCCCCTTGTTGCGGAAGCAGCGCTGAACGGCGCCCAGTGAGACCTGCGCGCGGGCGGCGACGTCGCGCATGCTCACTCCCTCCGGTCCGTGTTCCTCGGCAAGGAGGCAGACGGCCTCGGCGATCCGCCGGCGTCGGCTTTCGTAGTCCACCTGTTTGGGCATGCTCGGTCAGCCTCCTTATTCCAATACGATCGTATCGCTTCCGGGCTATGGTTCGGGCACAAGCACTTCGGCATGCGGACAGGAAGCCCGATGAAGAACGCCCTGTGGGTAATGACGGCCGCCGCCCAGGCGGAGGCGGTTCGAGGCGGAGAGATATCGGCGGTCGACCTGGTCGACAGCCACCTGGAACGCATCGCCGAGGTCAATCCACAGGTCCACGCGGTCACGCAACTGCTGGCTGAGCGAGCCCGCGAGGCCGCGGCATACACGGACCGTCGGCGAGCAGCGGGCGAAGAACTCGGGCCGCTGGCCGGCGTGCCCTTCACGGTGAAGGAGACCACCGCTGTCGAAGGGGTGCCGACCACACTGGGATCGGCACGCTTCCGCGACCTGGTGGCCCCGGCCGACGCACCCCCGGTGGCCCGGCTCCGCGCGGCGGGAGCCATACCGATCGGCCACAGCAACATGCCCACCTTGGTCCTGGCCGGGATGCACACCCGCAGCGAGTTGTTCGGCGACACCGTCAACCCGTGGAACCGGACCCGGACCCCGGGCGGCAGCAGTGGCGGTGACGGAGTGGCCGTCGCCACCGGCATGGCCGCGCTCGGACTCGGCAACGACTCCGGCGGATCCGTACGGATCCCGGCCTCGTTCTGCGGCGTGACGGGGCTGAAGCCGACCACCGGGCGGTTCCCCGCCGACCACCGCGTCCTCGGCCCGGACGACCCGGGACCAGCCTCACAGATGCTGGTCACCGACGGGCCCCTGGCCCGTACGGTCGCCGACCTGCGGCTGGCGTTCGAGGCGTTGGCCGGGACCGACCCGAGGGACCCGCGGGCCGTGCCGGTGCCCCTCTACGGCGAACCGCTGCCCGGACCGGTGAAGGTCGCGGTCGTCGCCGACCCCGGCGGCCACGGCGTTCATCCCACGGTCCGCGCGGCTGTCACGGCCGCAGCCGACGCGCTGCGCGACGCCGGGTACGACGTGCGGGAGATGGCGGATGTTCCGCGGTTGGACGAGGCACTCGAGGCGTACGGCCGGATCACCGTGACCGAATTCGCGCCGACCTGGCCGGTGGTGCGGAAACTGCTCGGCGAAGGCGGAGCCCGCTACATCCGGATGGCCATGGAGAAGACTCCGCCTGCCAACGCCGCAGAACTCACGAAGCTGATGGGGACCTGGCTCGGCATCCGCCGCTCCTGGGCGGAGTTCCTCGACGCGTACCCGCTGCTGCTCGGACCGGTGTTCACCGAGCCGCCCGTCGAGCCGGGCCTGGAGTCACGCGACGAAGCGGGACGGGAACGGGTCGCCGGGAGCATGCGCCTGTGCACGGTGACCAGCTTCGTGGGTGTACCAGCGGTCGCCGTACCTACCGGAGTCAGCGACGGACTGCCGTCCGGCGTACAGATCATCGGGCGCGCGTTCCGGGAAGACCTGTGCCTGGCCGCCGCCCAGGAGATCGAGGACCGCCTCGGCGTACTCGCGCCGATCGACCCTCGCCCGGAAGTCCCGGCTGCCGCGCGATAGGCGGAGCCACGACAGAGAGCCCCTCTCGCCGGTCCAGGACCGTCGAGGCTCCCGCAGTCCGACCTGCTCGGAGATCGGTGAGGGGCGTGGCATGACCCGTCGCGTCACACCGTGCGGCTACGCGGTCCGTGCCTCCACCCGTCGGATGACCTCGCGGCAGAACGCGCCGATGCCGTTCGGGTCGTCGATGAACTGGTTCGGCTTGATGCAGAAGGTCGTGAAGCCCTGCTCCAGTTGCTCGGGGATCGACGCGAGAGCCGCGCCCAGATCCGCCGGTGCGTGGTCGTCGGGGAACACGGCCTGGGTGCCGCCGATCATCTCCAGCTCGGCGATGTCCCGTCCGGCGGTGGCCATCGCCGTTTTCAGTGTCTGCATGTCCTGCGGTGCGGGCCGGCCCAGCGGGTGGAAGCCGTGGCCGTGCCGCACGAGCCGGCGCAGGACCGGCCCGTGCAGGCGCTGACCGCCGAACCACAGCCGGGGACCCTCCGGGCGATACGCCTTGGGCTCGAAGTAGACGTCCCGGAACGCGTAGTGCTCGCCGTCGTACGAGAACGGGGACGGCCCCCACGCCTTCGCCCAGACCTCCAGATGTTCGTCGAGCAACCGCCCCCGCCTGCCGAAGGGCACGCCCAGCGCGTCGTACTCGTCCTTGCTCCAGCTGACCGTGGGCTGCACGAGCAGCCGCCCCTCGCTGAGCAGGTCGAGGGTGCCGAGTTCCCTGGCCATCAGCAGGGGGTGGCGCAGCGGGGCGAGGACGGCGGCGGCGGCAAGGCGCAGCCGCTCGGTGACGGAGGCGATCGAGGCCAGCAGGAGCAGGGAGTTGGGCCAGGGGGTGTACGGGTCCTGGTTGCCCGGGAGGGCGTAGTCGCGGGGGTTGCCCATGATGCCGGCGGCGGCGGCGTCCGGGCCGAGCACGATGTGTTCGCTGACCATGACGGAGTCGAACCCGGCGTCCTCCGCCTCCCGTGCCCACCGCACGGCGGCGGGCAGGTCGGCCCGGCCGCCGGTCAGGGTCCAGTTCTCGCTGAGGACGAGCAGCATGCGGGGCGGGTTGGGCGTCATCGGCGTCCTCGCACTTCCGGGTGTCCCTGGGGGCCGTAGAGGATGGTCGTTTGAGCCCAAACTTATTACCCTGCTCCCGTCCGCCGCAAGGGTGGGCGGTGCCCGCTCCCAGAAGGGGTTACGCCCCGGTGTCCGCGAGCAGGACGGCGAACACGCCCCGGGCCCGGGTGCCGTCCGGGAGCCGCCAGGAGCCGGTGACCTGGCCGATCACTCCCCGGGGAGCGACGAACGGGCCGTCCGGGGCGGGTTCCAGGACCCGGCGCAGACGCACGGTCGTGCCGTCCGGCGAGATGAGCGCGGTGCCCTCCCGGTCGTCCGCCGCGGTGAAGTCCGTGGGGAGGGAGCCCCCACCGGTACGGGAGGCGACGACCTCCCGGTCGGGGGTGTCGCTGGTGTTCTGGTCCTGGGCCTGCGCGACTCCCTCGACGAGGGCCGCCAACCGGTCGACCAGCACGGGGTCGTGGCAGCCGTCGTAAGCCCATCGCCGTCCCAGCACCCCGTGCTCCATGGTGCCGACGAGGGCGTGTTCCGCCCCGTCGAGCGGGGCCCCGCGGTAGGTGAGAGGCAGCAGGTAGGTGGTCGGGTGAGGAGCCGAGGCGTCGGTGACGACCATGAACTCGATCCCGACCTCGCCCTGCGGATCGTCCAGCCGGAAGCCGCCGGCCTTCGTCAACCGCGGTGCGCCCGCGGCCCCTTGATACCAGGGACGGGAGGGCAGCCACGCGGTGAGCAGGTCCAGCTTGGTGGGCTTGAGGTCGGTGCGGTGGATGACGGCCATGCAGAAGGTTCTCTTCCCTCGGGCGGATGCGAACCGTCACACCCTGACATCCGCGCGGCGCCGAGGCAGCGGATTTTCACTCGGCACGATGCCCGCGACCAGGCCGAGGATCAGTACGACGATGCCCAGCCACACCGACGGGCCGGGCGTGCCGCCGCCCGAGACGGTGCCGACGGCCGCCGCGGCGAGCGGTGCGATGCCGGTGAGCAGGCCGGCCCGGCCCGAGCCGACGGCGCGGACCGTCGAGTACCACAGCACGAAGGCGACCGCCGTCACCATCAGCGCGAGATACCCGACGGCCGCCCACTGGGCGCCGGACAACTCCCCGACCGCCGACGGCCCTTCCGCCGCCGCGCCGAGAACGCCCAGCAGTACGGCCGCCAGCCACATCGCGTGCACGGACACGCCCCACGGTGAATGCCGCCGCAGCACCGGTACGGCGAGCAGGGTGAACGCGGCCTCACAGCCCAGGGCCAGCGCCGCCCAGGCCACCCCGACGGCATCGGTGCGCCCCGTTCCCTCCACCAGCACCGCACCCGCCATCACGACGGGCGCCGCCAGCAGCACCTGCCGGCTCGGCCCGCGCCGCTCCAGCACCGGACCCAGCACCCCGAGCACCACCGGGACGCACGCGACCGCGACGGCGATCACCGCGGGCTCGGCATGGGCGACGCCCCGCACCACGGCCACGTTGAACAGCACCAGACCGCTGACCGCGATCCCCGCCAGCCACAGCCACTCCCGCCCCCTCGGCCGGAGCAGACGGGCACCGGCCAGCCGGGCCATGACCAGGAGGATCGCGGTCGCCGCCGTGTACCGGACCGCCTGCGTGGTGAACAGCGGGGCGTCGACGAGGGTGCGCGAGACGGTGACGCTGCTGCCGACCAGCGTCATTCCGACCATGCCGGGAACGAGCCGGGCGAACGAAGGGGACGGCGGGGAAGGTAGGGAAAGTGTGTCCATGCCGATCACGGTGCCCGCACAATGGACGTCATGGGCAGGTCCAAGAAGTCACCGGTGCAGGGGTCCAAACCAGCGGACCCGGCGGACGAGCCCTCGGGCGGCGCGGCCGTCGGCTCGGACTTCCTCCAGCTGGACATCGGCCAGGCGCCGCACGGTGGACGGATCGCCTGGCTCGCCGACCAGCTGCGGTCGGCCGTCGCCGACGGCCGGCTCCCGGTCGGGACCCGGCTGCCCGCCAGCCGGGTGCTCGCGGAGGAGCTGCACGTCACCCGGGGCGTGGTCACCGAGGCCTACCGCCGGCTCGCCGAGTCGGGTCAGATCGCCGGCCGCGGCCGGCTCGGCACGGTGGTCGTGGCGGCCCCCGCCGCGCCCCGCGGCCCCGCCCGGCCCCGGGAACGCCTCCGCGACACCACGGGATCCGGCTCCGTACCCATGCCGCCCGTACCCGGGCCCGTACCCGGACCGACGCCCGGGCCCGCGGTCTTCCGCTCGGGCGACCGCGAGGGCGTCGTCGACGCCCTGCGCGCCACGCCCTGCCGTATCGATCTCTCCCCGGGCGTCCCCGACCTCGCCGCCTTCCCCCGCACCGCCTGGCTGCGCGCCGAGCGAGCCGTCCTCGCGGGCGTCGGCCCGGCCGACTTCGGCTACGGCGACCCCCGGGGCGCCCTCTCCCTGCGCCGGGCGGTCGTCGGCTGGCTGGCCCGCAACCGTGGCATCCGCGCCGACCCCGACGAGGTCGTGGTGGTCGCCGGGGTGGCGCAGGCGCTCGCCCTGCTCGGGCGGCTCCTGCGGGAGGAGGGAATCCGCCGGATCGCCGTCGAGGACCCCGGCTCGCTCGGGGCGCGCCAGCAACTGGAGTACGGCGGCCACCGCGTCGTGCCGATCCCCGTGGACGCGGGCGGCCTCGACGTCGGCGTCCTGCGCGCCGACGGCGCCCGGGCGGTGCTGCTGACTCCGGCGCACCAGTTCCCCACCGGGGTCGTCCTCGACGGGGAACGCCGCCGCGAACTGCTGAGCTGGGCGGCCGACGGCGGGCTGGTGATCGAGGACGACTACGACGCCGAGCACCGCTACGACCGGCCGCCCGTCCCGGCGCTGCGCTCACTGATGCCCGAAGGGGTCTGTTACGCGGGCAGCGTCTCCAAACTGCTCGCGCCCGCGCTCCGCGTCGGCTGGCTGCTCGTCCCGCCGGACCGGCTGGACGCGGTGGTGGCCGCCAAACGGTACGCCGACCTCGGCAACGGCATCCTCACCCAACTCGTCCTCGCCCGGCTGATGGACTCGGGCGACCTGGAACGGCATCTGCGCCATGTCCGGCGTCGCCACCGCCGACGCCGGGACGTGATGCTGCGGGCCGTCGAGGAACACCTGCCCGGCGCCCGGGTGCACGGGGCGGCCGCCGGCCTGCACCTCATGGTCACCTTCGGCGACGACGGCCCCAGCGACGTCGACGTGGCCGCGGCCGCCCTGGAGCGGGGCGTGAAGGCGCACCCCCTGTCCTGGCACCGCATCGGCCCCGGCCCGCCCGGCCTGGTCCTCGGCTACGCGGCGGGCCCCGCCCATGAGATCGAAGAGGGCGTCGCCGTCCTCGGCACGGCCCTGCGCAGCCTGCCGCCCGCCACCTGAACCGCCCTGTCCCCCCGCACACCAGGCAGAATGTCCGCATGACCCTCCGCTGCGCCGTACTCGACGACTATCAGGGCGCCGCCCTCACCCGGGCGGACTGGAGCGTCCTCGACGGCAAGGTCGACGTGCGCGTCCTCCGCGAACACCTCACCGACCGGGACGAACTCGTCGCCCGACTCGCCGACTGCGAGATCGTCGTGGTCATGCGGGAACGCACACCGTTCGACGCCGGCCTCCTGCGGCGCCTGCCCGGGTTGCGCCTGCTGGTGACGACCGGCATGCGCAACGCCTCCATCGACCTCGCCGCGGCGGCCGCCCAGGGCGTGACGGTCTGTGGTACGGCGAGCAGCCCCACGCCGCCCGTCGAACTGACCTGGGCCCTCCTCCTCGGCCTGGCCCGGCACATCACCGCCGAGAACCGGGCGCTGCGCGAGGGCGGGCCCTGGCAGTCCACCGTCGGCCAGGACCTCGCCGGCCGGACCCTGGGCCTGCTCGGTCTCGGCAGGATCGGCACCCGGGTCGCCCGCGTCGCCACCGCCTTCGGCATGGACGTCCTCGCCTGGAGCGAGAACCTCACCGCGGAGCGCGCCGCCGACGCGGGCGCCAGGCTCGCCGACGGCAAGGAGGACCTGCTGCGCCGCAGCGACTTCGTGTCCCTCCACCTCGTCCTGTCCGACCGCACCCGCGGCCTGCTCGGCGAGCCGGAACTGCGCGCCATGCGCCCGCACGCCCACCTGGTCAACACCTCCCGCGCCGGCCTCGTGGACCGTTCGGCGCTGCTGCGCGCCCTGCGCGAGGGCTGGATCGCCGGGGCGGGCCTCGACGTCTTCGAGACCGAGCCGCTCCCCGCCGACGATCCCCTGCGCTCCCTGCCCAACGTGCTCGCCACACCGCACCTCGGCTACGTCAGCGAGCGGAACTACCGCACCTTCTACACGGAGGCGGTGGAGGACATCACCGCCTTCCTAGCCGATGCCCCGGTCCGCCGCCTGACGACCGCCTGACGACCGACTGACGACCGACGGACGACCGGGCTGACGTCCCGCACCGTCACTTCGGCCACGAGCGGCCCGGCGGTGTGCGTGCCGACTTCGACGACCCGGTGTCGCGCGCGCGGTGGCCGGCGTCGACACGGTCTTCCTGGTGACCGTGCCGCCCGTGCCGACCGCGGACCACGACATCGCCCTGGTGACGGTCGCCCGTGCGGCGGGCGTCCGTAAGATCGTCAAGTTGTCCGCGATCGGCAGCGGTGAGCGGTTCGAGGGGGCGACCGTCGGCGCGTGGCACCTCGCCGCGGAGGAGGCGATCGAGGCCAGTGGGCTCCGGTGGACGATGCTCCGCCCGCCGAGTTTCGCCTCGAACCTCCTCCATCACCGGGCGCTGATCCAGGCCGGGGCGTCCGTCCCGAACCTGACCGGCGACTCCCGGCAGGCCGTCGTCGACCCGAGGGACGTGGCCGAGGTCGCCGTCGCCGCCCTGACCGGCGACGCGCACGACGGGCAGCGGACGAGCCGACGGGGCCTCAACTGCTGACGTTCATGGACCAGGCGGCGATTTTGGAGCGGGTGCTGCAACGGCCCGTCGGGATCGCCGAGGTGGGCCTCGACGGGGTGCCGCCCGAGGTGAGCACGGGGATCGGCTGGGCGCGGGCCGGCGGTGCGGCGTACGTCACCGACCATGTGCCGCGCGTGCTCGGCCGGCCGGCGGGCACGTTCGAGCAGTGGGCGCACGATCACCGGGAGTCCTTCGCGCGGCCAGGCCCTGACCCGCCGCCGACGTCTCCCGGGCGGCGGGGTGACGGCGGCAGCGGCGGCGAGTGCGCGGTCAGAACCAGTGCAGGCAGTGCGGCGGGCGTTCGGCGCGGAAGAGGGCGTCGGCGAGGGCGGCCGCGTCCGGGTGGTGGGCCCGGATGTGTCCGGCGCGGACGAGTGTGCTCGGGGCGGTGCCGCCGAGATAGATCGAGCCCAGGTCGCGCAGGTCCAGGGACAGGTCGGGCTCCCGGTCCGTGGGGACGCAGTCGGCCTTGCCGTCCCGGACGGTCAGCAGGTGGCGGCCGTGCTCGCCGAGGAACGGGTCGTCGACGTCGAGGACGAGCTCGCCGTCGGTGAACCAGCCGCGCGCGGTCAGCGCACGGGGCACGTCCAGCAGCCGCACCCAGAGCCAGTCGGTGTCGCCGCTCACCTGCCCGGCGCGGAAGTCCACGAGCTGCCAGCGCAGCGGGTGCCCGGGCGGGACGTGCTGGAACACGACCTGACCGACCAGGTCGTGGTCGAGCGCGAACCGGGCCAGGGCCGTGAAGACCGCGTCGTCGGCGGCGATCATCTCGTCGACCGTCAGGGTGTCGGACTCACCGAGCGCATAACTGGCGTATCCGTCCGGGACCCCGTCGGCGTCGCGGTGGACGGCCACATAGCGGGGCGCCGGAGAGACCGGGGGCTGTCCCGCGCCCAGGTCCCACCAGCGGTGCGGCCGGGACAGCGCGCCGGGCTGCGCGCGGCGGTAGCGGTCGTAGACCTCTTCCAGGATCCCGCCGCACTCGGCCCGCCGCAGCACCTCGATCGTGCCGGCGTCCGGGCCGGCCGCGCCGCGTGCCCGGGAGAGGGTGAGGGCACCCTGGTGGCGCGGTACCGTCAGCCGCTGCGTATAGGTCGCCGGTCCGTAGCCGAACCTGCCGTAGATCGGGGCCTGGGAGGCCAGCAGCACGGAGAGGAACTCCCCTCGGGCCCGCAGTTCGGCGAGCTGATACCGCATCATCGCCGTGAGCACCCCCCGGCGTCGGTGCGAGGGCAGGACCCCGACGAAGCTCACCCCGCCGACCGGGACCAGGACCTCACCGGGCAGGGTGAGTTCGAAGGAGTGCGCACCGGCGGTCCCGACGGGCCGCCCGTCCGCCGCCACCGCGAGCAGACCGCGCTCGATCTCGAGCGCCGACCACCAGACACCACGGCCGTCGTCCGGTGTTTCCGGGAAGCGTCCGAACGCGGCGTGGAGCGTGTCGACGAAGACACCGAGGTCGTCCTCGGTCGTGGAACGGATCTCCATCACTGCCGCTGCCTCCCGGTGACATCCGCACCACACCTCGTGGTGCGCCGCCACCATGCAGCGTCACCCCACAACCAGGTCAAGCGAATTACGCCCGGCCGGGGACGTGACACAGGCGCTGAGCCCCGGGTGCTCAGCCCTCCACGGAGGGGGCCGAGCCCGGCAGGGGGGGGCGGCCCGATCAGGGCCGTCACCACCAGCGGGGTGGTACCGCCGAAGAGGGAGACGGAGACGTTGAAGCCGAGGGACAGCTATCCGTGGCGGACCTTCGTCGGGAACAGCGCCGGCAGCGCGGACGGCGTCGCCGCCGTGAAACAGACCGGCAGGAGACCCAGCGCGCCCACGCCCAGCGCGATCGCGAGCAGACTGCCCTGGCGGATCAGCAGCAGGGCGGGGACGGAGAGCAGGAGGAAGCCCGCACAGCCCGCGGCGATCACCGGCCGCCGGCCCACCCGGTCGGTCAGGGCGCCCGCGAAGGGCGGGACGATCGTCATCAGGGTCATCACACCGAGGACGACGAGCAGGCCGTGCGTCTCGTCGTACGCGAGCTCACTGGTTGGACAGCTCGGCATGTACGACAGCAGCATGTAGTCGGTGACGTTGAAGACCAGCACGAGGCCGACGCACAGCAGCAGCGCCCGCCACTGACCCGTGATCATCCGGCGCAGCGGCCCCTTCGGGCGCCCGGCCTCGGCCTTCTCGATCTCGGCCGCGAACGCCGGGGTCTCCTCCAGACGCATCCGCAGACGGAGGCGGTGGACAGCAGGGCGGTCATCACCGTGACCAGGCCGGCGCCGCCGATGTACCCGCCGAGCGTGCCGAACTCCGCCGCCGAGGAAGCCGCGCCGCTTGTCGGGCGCGTACTCGGCGATGAAGGTGGAGGCGCCCGCGTACTCGCCGCCGGTCGAGAAGCCCTGCACCAGCCGGGCGGCCGGCAGGAGCAGCGGAGCTCCGACGCCGATCGAGGCGTACGACGGGATGAGTCCGATGGCGAAGGTGCCCGCCGCCATCATGATCATGGTGAGTGCCGGCACCTTCCGGCGGCCGCCCCGGTCGCCGAGCGGCCCGAACACCATGCCGCCGAGCGGGCGGACCAGGAAGGCCGCGACGAAGGCGCCGAACGTGGAGAGGAGTTGGGTCGTCGCGTTCCGGGACGGGAAAAAGACCTTGCCCAGAGTGACCGCGATATAGCTGTAGACGCCGAAGTCGACCCATTCCATCGCATTGCCCGGCGCGGCGGCCTTGACGGCGCGTTTCACGAGTGCGGGGTCGGTGACGGTGACGTTCTTCGGAGCGGTCGGGTGAGCCGATACTGCAGGTAAACGGCGTCCTGGCAGGCCGGACACCCCTTTCCGGGAGCCTCGCGGGAATGTGTCACGCGAACCCGGAACCGCATCTGCGTGACCGAGGCGGCGTGACCGGATTTCGGTGACTTTAAGCCCCGTGGCGGGAGGCGGAGGATCTCGTCCAGAAAGACTCGTCCCGAGTAAAGGACACCTCTCCATGGGCTCTCGAAATTCCCGCTCTTTCCGGAAACAGGCATGACGTCCGCACCCCCCGCGGCAGACGTCGTCGAGGAACTGCGCGCCTGGGCGGTGAACGCGACCCCCGCGGAGTTCCCCTACGCCCCGCTTCTCGGGCACCTGCGGTCGGTCGGCAAGCACTTCCTCGACGCCGGACTCCTCGGCCTGCTGGACCGGATACGCGGTGCGCTCCCCGCGTCCGAGGGCCCCGACGGACCCTCTTTCCTGCACCGGTTCCTCGACGTCGTCCTCGACAAGCACGACGACCGCTACCACTACGCCAGTTACACCGCCCTCTCCCTCCTGACCCGGCCCGCCCCGGCCGACCGGCGAGCGGCGCTGCGCGCCCGCGACGAAGTGGTGCTGCTTCTGCTCGCCGACCTCTTACGCTTCGGGCGACGGTCGCAGACGGACACCCCGGACGCGCCGCTCGGTATGCCCCCCTCGCCCGAACTGGTCGCCAAGCGCGCCCGGTTGGCCGTACGGGTGATGGAACCCGCCGCCCTGCGCACGCTGCCGCCCGGGGGAGCCCTGGACCCCGCGGCCGTCGCCGCGGTCCCGGGCCGTACGCCCGCCGGCCCGCTGGCGGCCGAGATCCTGCGCACCGCCGGCCCGCAGGAGACCCTGGCGCTGGCGGGCAGTGTGCAGCCGGTGTACGTCCTCCACGACGAATACCTGTTCCTGCGCACCCTGCAGTCGTTCGAGACGACGTTCACCTTCATGTCGTCCGCCCTGGCCACGGCGGTACGGCGGCTCGACGGCGACCGGCCCCGGGAGGCCGCCGACCTCGTCGGCGCCGTCGCCGACATCCTCAAGGAATCCCTGCCGCTGTTCTCGCTGCTGGCGACCATGCGGCCGGAGGCCTTCCAGACCTTCCGGACGTTCACCGAGGGCGCCAGCGCCATCCAGTCCGCCGGCTACAAGACCTTCGAGTCCCTGTGCTCCACGCCCAGCCGCGCACGACTCGCCTCCGCCGCCTACACCTCCGTGCCGCAGGTCCACGCGGGGGTGACCGAAGGGCAGGCCACCGTCCAGGACACCTGGCACGGTCTCATCGCCGCACACCGGCTGGACCCCGCGGACGACGCGGCGCTCCGGGCGGCGGCCGACCGGCTCGAATCGGTGCACCAGCGGTGGAAGCAGACCCACTACCGCCTGGCCGTACGGATGATCGGCGAACGCTCCGGCACCGGATACACGCAGGGCGTGCCCTACCTCGCGGCGGTCCTCGACAACCGGCTGTTCCCGGCCCGGGACCGGCACGGCGCCCTCGTCGGCTGAGCCGGCCCCCCCACGCCCACGCACACCCGCCTGGAGGCGTTCCCCGCGATGAGCAGACGAGCACAGCCCGGCAGGCCCGGAACGGCCCGCCGGACCATGAACCCCGCAGAGAGCAACCGCCTCTTCGTGTACGAGTACGACCGCGGCAGCAACTACGAGGAGGACACCCGGCTCACCACCGCGCTGTCGGCGCTGCTGCCGGAGGACGAACTGGTCGACCCGGACCAGCGGCTGTTCCAGACGGTCCACCTGATCACCGAGTACGCGTGGTGCGAGATGCACTACGAGATGCGCCGTGCGGCCCGCGGGCTCGCCGAACGCGACTACCTCCTCGCCGCCCAGCTGCTGGAACGCGCGGCCGCGACGGGGGATGTCGCGGTCCGGGCCGTGTGCGTGCTGCTGGACTTCCTGCCGCAGGAGAGCCTGCTGCGGATGCGCGAGACCTTCCCGGAGAACACCACCGGTCTGGACTCGCCCGGCGCCCGCAACCTGCGCCGTGCGGCCGCCGCGCTGTGGCAGGAGACGGAGGCCGCCCTCGCCCGCGAGGGGATCGGCATGCGCGCGCTCGTCACGGCGCAGGGCCGCGCCGCATCCCCGGCCCGCGAGGACCGGGCCCCCGACCTGGCCCTCGTACGGCAGGCGCTGCTCAGGCTCGACGGGGCGGTCGCCGCGTGGAAGCACCACCATCTGCGGCTGGTCTGGTCCCAGCTCGGCGGCCACCCCGAGACCGCTCCGGCGAGCGGGTCGCCCACCGCTCCGGCGACCGACCCCTCCGCCGAGCGGTCCGTCGACCCGTCTGCCGAGCGGTCCGTCGACCCGTCTGCCGAGCCGTCCGTCGACCTGTGCACCGGCCCCTCCGCCGATCCGTCTGTCGACCTCTCCGCCGACCTCTCCGCGGACCTGTGCACCGGCCCGTTCGATGGCCCGTCCGATCGCCCGTCCGCCGGCCGGGACGTGCGCGACGACCTGCCCAAGAGTCTGCGCGGCCAGTCCACGGCGGGTGTGCGGGCCATGGCCGAACGGAGCCTCTTCCCGCGGCTGTGGGACTCCGTGGACGACACCTACCGGGCGTTGGTGCCCGACGAGCAGACACCCGCCTGAGCGGACGAGCGCCGACCCCGCACGGGACGCGGCCGAGACGACGAACGGAAGGACACGACTGCCGTGACGGCGACCGAATCCGAGACACGCGGCACCGGTGAGCTCACCGCACTGGTGCGCAAGGCCTGGTCCGACGCGCTCGGGCACGACGAATTCACCGACGAGGACCACTTCTTCCAGGTCGGCGGCCACTCCCTGGGCGCCCTGCACGTGGTCAGGGACCTCGGCGAGGCGCTGGGCCGGAGGATCCCGGTGCGGACCCTCTTCCGCAACCCCACGGTGTGCGGGCTGGCGCAGACACTGGCGGCCGACGCGTGAGCGGCCTCGCCGCGGGGCTGCCGGTCTCGGCCGCCCAGACGGAGATCTGGCTCGCGGACCGCAGCGAGCCGGAATCGGGCCGCTACAACGTGCCGCTGGCCCTGGAGTTCCTCGGTGACCTCGACGTCCCGGCCCTGCGCTCGGCCCTGGCCGGCCTGCTCGTCCGTCGGCCCGCGCTGGCCGGTCGCTTCGACACCGACGACGGGGAACTCCGGTTCCGCCCGGAGCCGACGGCGCCGCTTCCCCTGGGCGTCGTACGGCGGTCCGGCTCGTGCCGCTCCGAAGCGGCCCTTGAGGAGGCGGTCCGGGCGGCGCAGCGCCCCCTGGACCCGAGCGGCGCGCCGCTGCTGCGTGCCGAGGCGCTGCTCCACGACGACGGCGCCCTGGTCGTCCTGACGGCGCATCACATCGTCGCCGACGGGCGCACGTTGGACGTCATCGCGGCCGACGTGCTCGACGCCTACCGCGCCCATGCCGACGGCTCCGCAGCCGCCGCCGTACGGCCGTCGCGGCCGGCCACCGCCCACGGCACCGAAGGAGCCGCGGAGGCCACCGAGCACACACCGCCGCCCGCCCACTGGCGGGACCTGCTCGCCGACGACCCCGTCACCCTCGGCCCGCTGCCCGACCTCGTCCGTGCCGAGCAGCGGCTGCGGGGCACGGCCGGCTGGGTCAAGCGCACCTTGTCCCCGGAGCGCCTCACCGCCGTACGGGAGGTCGCCGTCCGCCACTCCGTGTCCCCCGCGGTCGTGCTGCTGGCGGCCTGGAGTCTGCTGCTGCACGCCTGGTCCGGCGAGGGCGACGGGGTCCTGGGCATGCCCTTCGCGGGCCGCGACGAGCCGGGCACCGAGGACGCGGTCGGGCTGTTCACCCGCGTGCTCCCGGTCCGCAGCCGCATGGCCGCCGACGACGAGTTCGGCGCGTACGCACGGCAGTTGGGCGAACAGGTCCTGGACTCCATGGAGGCGCTCGCCACCGACGGACCCCCGACCCCGGCGACGGCTCCGCCGTACCGGGCGGTGTTCCTGCACCAGCCGTACACCGGCGGCGCCCGGGAGGTGCCCGGTGCCACCGTGCGCGTGGTGCACCTGGACACCGCGTCGGCCAAGTACGACCTCGCCCTGGCCGCCCTGGAGCACACCGACCGGCTGGAGCTGCGGATCGACTACGACACCGGCCTGTACACCGAGAGCTCCGCCGCGTTGATGGCCCGCCAGCTCGACGCGCTGCTGTCGGCCGCCGAGCGCCCGGAGGTCCGCTGCGGAGAACTGCTCGCCGCGCTGGCCGAAGCACCGGAACACGACGTTCCGGCCCCGGACGCCGGGGACGCCCACGACGCCGCCCCGCGCACCGGTGTGCCCGAACTCGTCCTGCGGGAGGCCCGCCGCGCGCCCGACTCCGTCGCCGTCGTGCACGGGGAGCACACCCTCACCTACCGCGCCCTGACCGAGGACGCGGCCCGCGTCGCGCACTGGCTCCGGGCCGAAGCGGGCGTCCGTGACGGTGACCTGGTCGCGCTGCTGCTGCGGCCCGGCGCCCACACGGTCACCGCGATGCTGGCCGTCGCCATGGCCGGGGCCGCCTATCTGCCGCTCGACCCCGACCACCCCGACGCCCGGCTGCGGCTGGTCCTGGACGACGCCCGCCCCCGGCTGCTCATCGCCGAGACCACCGACTCGGGAGGGGCGCCGGACGGTCTGCCCGTCCACACCCCGCAGGACATCGCCCGCGCGGCCGCCGCGCTGCCCGGCACGCCGCCCGACGTCGACATCCGGCCCGGGAGCGTGTTCAACGTCCTCTACACCTCGGGCTCCACCGGTCGCCCCAAGGGCGTCCTGCTCCACCACGGCGGCGTGGTGCGCCTGATGCACCGGCCCGACTTCCTGCCGCTCGGACCCGACGACACCGTCTCCCACCTCTCCCCGCTCAACTTCGACGGCGCGACCTACGAGATCTGGGGCGCCCTCACGCACGGCGCCCGGCTGGCCGTCCTCGACAAGGAACTCGTCCTCGACCCGCCCGCCCTGCGCACGGCCGTCCGTGCGCTGGGCGTGACGACCCTGCTGGTCACCACCCCGCTGCTGAACCGCCTCGTCGAGGACGCGCCCGACCTCCTCCAGACACTGCGGCGGGTGTACTTCGGCGGCGAGCTGGTCTCCGTCCCGCATCTGCGCAAGGCGCTGCGCTGGGCCCGCCCCGGCACCCTGCTGCACAGCTACGGCCCCACCGAGAACTCCTTCACCTCCACCTGGTACCCCGTCGAGGAGGTGCCCGAGGCCGCCCGCACCCTGTCCATCGGCGCCCCGGTCCCCGGCACCCGCGCCCACGTCGTCTTCGAGGACAGCCTCGTCCCGGCACCGCCGTACATGCCGGGCGAACTCGTCCTCGGCGGCGACGGCGTGGCCCTCGGCTACCTCGGCGACCCCGCCCGTACCGCCGAGCGGTTCTGGGCGGACCCGTTCGGCGGCGAGCCGGGCGGCAGGCTCTACCGCACCGGCGACCGGGTGCGGTGGACCGCCGACGGCCGGCTGGAGTTCATCGGACGCGCCGACAACCAGATCAAGATCAGGAGTCAGCGGGTCGAACTGGGCGAGGTCGAGTCCACCCTGCGCGCCCACCCGGACGTCACCGCGGGCTTCGTCACCAGCCGCCGCAACGAGCGGGACGAGAAGGAGATCGTCGGCTACGCGGTGCTCGCCCGCCTCGGCGACCGGCCCGAGGTCCTACGACACCTGCGGGCGAGCCTGCCGTCGTACGCCGTCCCCTCCCACCTGGTCGTCCTCGACGCGCTCCCGCTCACCCCCAATGGCAAGATCGACCGCCGGCGCCTGCCCGAGCCCCACGACACCCCGGCGCCGGCCCGGCCCGGGACCCGCGCCGCCACCGGCCCCGCCGGCGCCCCCGCCCCGGGGTCCGGCGACCCGGTCCACGACGCCTGGCGGGAGGTGCTGGGCGAGCGGGACTTCGGCCCCGACGACAACTTCTTCGACGTCGGCGGGCACTCGCTCCTCCTGGTCCGGCTCCAGGCGGCCCTGCGCCGCGCCACCGGCACCGCGCCCTCCATCGCCGATCTGCTGCGCCACACCACCGTCCGGTCGCAGACCCGGCTGCTCGGTGGCGACGAGAGCCACGCACCGCGCCCGGCCGCCGCCCGCTTCACGGGCTTCGCCGGGTCCATCGGGTCGCCCGGGCGGGCCCGGGCGGCGCGGCCGGCGCGGTCGGACGAGGACGCCGTCGCCGTCATCGGCATGGGCGCGCGCTTCGCCGGCGCCGCCGACCTGCCCGCCTTCTGGGACAACCTGCGCACCGGACGGGACTGCTTCACCGAGGGGCCCGGACCGCTGATCACCGAACTGCCCGGCGGGCAGCGGCGGGTGGCGCGCTGGGGCATGGCCGCCGAGGGCCCACGCTACGACGCCGACCTCCTCGGCTTCGGCGAGGACGACCTGCGCCACGGCGACCCCCAGCAGGGCGTGCTGCACGAGGTGCTGTGGTCGGCCGTGGAGGACGCCTCCCTGCGGCTGTCCGACATCGCCTCCCGCACCAGCCTCTACGCCGGCTGCCCCAAGGTCCTCGACACCGACCCCGAGGCCCGGGTGGACGACGTCGTCAACGCCGACCCCACCTTCGTCGCCTCCCGCTTCGCCTATCTGCACGACCTGTGGGGCGAGGCCCTGCTGCTCGACACCGCCTGCTCCACCGGCCTGTACGCGGTCCACCTCGCCTGCCGCAGCCTGCTCACCGGCAGCAGCGACTACGCCCTCGCCGGCGCGGTCTCCCTCGACCCGGCCTCCGACGGCAGCTACCGCTACCGGCCGGGTTTCCTCTACGCCGACGACGGCATGTGCCGGCCCTTCGACCGGCGCGCCTCCGGAACCGTGGGCGGGTTCGGCGCCGGAGCGGTGCTGCTGCGCCGCCTCGCCGACGCCGAACGCGACGGGGACCCGGTGTACGCGGTGATCCGGGGGAGCGCGGTCAACAACGACGGCAAGGCACGTATCGGCTACTCGGCGCCCGGGGTCGACGGCCAGTCGCGCGTCATCCGCGACGCCCTGGCGGCGGCCGGGGTCGGCGGCGCCGACATCGGTTTCGTCGAGGCGCACGGCACCGGGACCCGGCTGGGCGACGCCATCGAGATCACGGCCCTGGCCGACGCGCTCGGGCGGACCGGCCCGCAGGTCGCCGTCGGATCGGTCAAGGCCTCGATCGGGCACTGCAACACCGCCGCCGGCATCGCCGGACTCATCAAGGCCGTGCTCGCCGTCCACCACGGGCATCTGCCCGCCACCCCCAACGTCGCCGAGCCCATCGACGAACTCGCCCCGGGCAGTCGGCTGTCCCTGCTGAGCGAGGGCCGCGCCTGGACCGGGCGGCCCGACCGGCCGCGCACGGCCGGCGTCAGCTCCTTCGGTGTGGGCGGCACCAATGCCCACGTGGTGGTGCAGCAGCACCGGGCCCCGCAGCCGGAAAGGGTGTGACCCACGGTGAACCGACCCCTGACCCCGACGGATCGTGTGCTGGCCGTGTCGGCCCGGGACCCCGGGTCCCTGGCCGAGACGCGCCGCCGGCTGGCCGCATGGCTGGAGAACACCCCGGACGCCGACCTCGACGACGTGGCCCTGACCCTCGGGACCGGCCGTGAGCGCTTCCCCTGCCGGGACGCCGTCACCGCCGGCTCCGCCGCCGAGGCCGTCGCCGCCCTCCTCGCGGACGCCGGCGCCGCCACGGCCCCCTCACCCGCGCGGGCACCGGGCGACGGGCCCGTCCTGCTGCTCGACGGCACGCCGCTCACCACGGCACCCGTGGACCTGCCCGAGGTGGCCGACGCCCTGCGGATCGCCCGGCTGCACGCCGACTGCGCCGCCGCCCGTACCGTCGCCGTCGGCTACGGCCTGGTGGCCTGGCTGCGGGCCCGCGGCGTGACCCCGCGTGCTGTGCGCGGCACGGGCCCCGGCGCCCTCGCCGCCGCCGCGGCACGCGGCGACCTCCCCCTGACCGACGCCCTCCGCGCCGCCGCTACGGCCCCCGACGACGAACTCCCCGACGAACTCCCCGAGGAGCACCCCGACACACCCGTCATCCGAATCGGCACCCCCCAAAACCCGTCCACCCCCACCCCCACCCCGGAGGCCGTGCCGGCCCAAGTCCCGGCCGAGGCGCCCACCCAAGTCCCGGCCGCCGTGCCCGCCGCCGCCCCGGCCCACACGCCTGTCCTCGACCCGGCAGCCGTGCCCGACGCGCTCGCCCTCGCTCAAGAGGGCGCGCCCGCTCAAGTCCTGGCCGAGGCGCCCGCCCAAGTCCCGGCCGCCATGCCCGCCCCCACCCCCGTCGACCCCCTCCTTCTCGACCCGGCCGACCCCGCGTCCCCCGCGCGGCTGGTTGCCGAGTTGTGGCGGCAGGGGTATGACGTCGACACCTCGCTCGGGCGGTCCGGGCGCCGGGTCAGGCTGCCCGGGTATCCGTTCCGGCGACGGGAAACCGGTGGACCCGCTCCGGACGACGTGTCCGCGGCGCGTCCTCTCACGCCGTACGAACAGCGCTGGCTGTTCTACGACCTCGTCCGGCACGGCTCCTCCGGTGACCACAACGCGGCCGTCGCGGCCGTCGTCCCCGGACCGCCCCCCGCGCCGGACGCCGTGAGCGTCGCCTTCGCCGAACTCCAGCGCCGGCACCCCGCCCTGCGCACCGTCTTCGGCGAGCCGGGCGGGCGCTGGCGGGCTCGCACCCTGCCCACCCCGGGGGCCCGGCCGGTCCGGCTCGCCCCCGACCCGGACGGTGGGCCGGAAGCCCTGCGGGTGGCGGTGCTGGACGAGGCACGACAGCCGCTGCCGCTGCGCGACACGCCCCTGGTGCGCTGCTGCCTGCGCGCCGGACCCGCCCACTGGGCGCTGGCGCTGGCCGTCTACGAACCGCTCACCGCCACCCTCGACCTCCGGCGGCTGCTCGACGAACTCCTCGGCCTGGCCGGCGCCGACGCCTCGCCGCGCCCCCCATTCGCCCGACACGGAACGGAATCACGATGACGCTCCTGCACACCCCGCCGCACGCGCTGCCCGCCGACTGGTACGGCGCCGCGCCCGCGCCGATCGGCGTCGACCAGGCCTTCAACGGCTATGTCGCCGCCACCGTCGTGCACACCCTCGACCGGCTCGGCGTCTGGGACCGGCTGGCCGCCGAACCCCGCCTGGACATCGCCGACTTCGTGCGCTCGGCCGGTCCGGCCGTCCGTGACCGCGTCGTCCGCGAGGTGCTGCGCGCCGCGGCCGTCTGCGGCTGGCTGCGGCTGGAGGACGGCGGCGACACGGCCGTCCTCACCGACGCCGGACGCGAGACGCTCCGGATGCGCGGCTACTTCACCTGGGCCGTCGGCGGATACAGCGACCTCTTCTCCGGCGCCGCCCGACTGGCCACCGGCGAGGCCACCTTCGGCGAGACCCTGCTGCGCGACGAGGCGATGGTCGCCCTCGGCTCCGGCCAGAACGACCGCTCCTTCATGGCCACCACCCTCGACGAGGTCCTCGACGGCATCGACTTCCACACCCTCGCCGACCTCGGCAGCGGCATCTCCGCCCGGGTCAGCCGCGTCGTCGGCGCCCGCCCCGGCACCCGCGGCCTCGGCCTGGACATCAGCGGCCCCGCCACCGAACTCGGCCACCGCACCATCGCCGAGGCCGGCCTGGAGGACCGGGTCCGCGCGATCCGCGCCGACGTCCTCGACGTGTGCCACCGCGAGGCCCACCACGACGCCATCGCCGAGGTGGACACCGTGATGAGCTTCTTCCTGCTGCACGACCTGCTCGCCGCCCCCACCACCCGCCCCCACCTGTTCACCCGGCTGCGCGAGGCATTCCCCGCCGCCAGGACCTTCGTCCTCGCCGACACCATGCTCCGCCCCGACGCCGAGGGCGCCGCCACCCTGCCGGTGTTCTCCCTCGGCTACGAACTCGCCCACGCCCTCATGGGCGTACCGCTGCACACCAAGGAGACGTACGAGGACCTGTTCGCGGCCGCCGGTCTGCACCCGCTCCGCACGGTCGCGTTCGGCACCCCGCACTCGTGGCTGTACGTCCTGGAGGCGCGGTGAGCGCCAACCCCCTCGCGGTCCTGCGGGAGTTCTCCCCGCGCACCCGGGCCGTGCTGGCCGTCAACGCGGTCAACTCCTTCGGCGGCGGCCTGGTCCTGCCGTTCCTCTGGATCTACCTGGACCAGGTGAGGGGCCTCGCGTCCTGGATCCCCGCCGCCACCCTCGCCGTGCAGGCCGCCACCTCCGTCGTCGGCGGCCTCGCCTGGGGCGCGGTCCTGGACCGCCTCGCGCCCCGGACGGTCGTCGCCCTGGTGATGTGCGTCGCGGGCCTCGGCACCGGCCTGTACGCCGTCGCCACCTCGGCGCCGACCGCGCTCACCGCCGCCGTGGTGTACGGGCTCGGCATCAGCGGGGTGGGCACGGTACTGCGCTTTCTGTACGCCGGCGCCGCCACGGCCCGGGAGCGCGGGCTCGCCTTCTCGGCCGACTACGCGGTGTTCAACGCGATGACCGGGCTCGGCGTTCTCGTGGGCGGCCTGGTCGCCGCCTCGGGACCGGGGTCCCGCGCGGCCCGCTTCGCGGCGCTCTACGTCGCCGACGGCCTCACCTTCCTGGCCGCCGGGGCCGCCCTCTTCCTGCTGCTCCCGCGCATCGAGCGCGGCGGCGACCGCACGACGGCGGCGGAGGGTCCGGTCGGCTACCGCGAGGTGCTGGGACAACGGGCTCTCACGGTGCTGCTGGGCACGGTCGCGCTGTGCTCGCTGGTGTCGTACGGGCAGCTCAGGTCGGGGCTGCCCGGCTACCTCACGGCCGGTGGCGCGGTCGGCCCGGAGGGACTGTCCGGCACCTTCGCCGTGAACATCGTCGTCGCCGTGCTCACCCAGGTCCTCCTCGGCGAGCGGATCCAGCGGGTGCGCCGCAGCACCGTGCTGTCCCTCACCGGCGTCCTGTGGGCGGCGGCCTGGGCCCTCGTCCTGGTCGCGGGCCGCCAGCACGGCACCCCCGCGACCGTCACGGCCATGGCCGGGGTGCTGCTGCTGTCGGTGGGGGAGGCCCTGGTGTTCCCCGTGGTCACCGGGCTGCTCAACGACCTCGCCGCCGAACGCGCCCGGGGCCGGGTCAACGCCATGCTGTCCGTCGCCGTCTCCACCGGCTCGGTGGCCGGCCCCCTCCTCGCCGGAGCCACGCTCCCCTTGGCCGACGGGCTCCCGCTGGTCGTCGCCCTCATCGCGGTCTGCGCCGCCGTCGCCCTCGTGGGACCGGCACTGCGCCGCACCCTGCCGGCCGACGCCGACCTGCCCGACCCGGCACCGGAAACCGACGCGTCCGAGACCGCCGCCCCCGTCACCGCCGCCAGCGGCTCCTAGGAGGAACCCGTGATGCAGCACTGGCCGCTCAGCGGCATCACCGTGCGCACCCCGCTCGTCGAACTGCGCTGGCCCACCCCGCAGGACCTCGACGCGCTCGCCGCCCTGGGCGCCGAGGGCGTCCACGCCCCCGGGTTCATGCCCTTCTTCTCCCAATGGACCGACGGCGACCCGGCCACCGTCGCCCGCCGGGTCCTCCAGCGCCACTGGAAGGCCATGGCCGACTGGAGCCCCGAGGACTGGACGCTCTACCTGGTCGTCGTGCACGACGGCGAGGTGGTCGGCTCCCAGTCCCTGGGCGCCCGCGACTTCACGGTGACCCGCGAGGTGCTCCTGACCTCCTGGCTGGGCCTGCGTCACCAGGGCCTCGGCCTCGGCGGCCACGCCCGCGCCGCCGTGCTCGAACTGGCCTTCGCCGGACTGGGGGCGCAGGACGCGTTCTCCGTCGTACGGCGGGGGAACACCGCCTCGCAGGCCGTCTGCCGCAAGTTCGGCTTCACCCACGACGGCACCCAGATCAACGCCGTACGCGGACAGCGCGCCGTCAGCGACCGCTACCGGCTGCGCCGCGCCGACTGGGAGGCGGCCCGTGCCATCCCCGCGGAGCTCGGCGAACTGGAGCCGGCCCTCGGCATGTTCGGCGCCGGTCCCGGGGCGCACACACCCGCGGCGACCGCACTGGCCGCCACCCTCTCCGGCGTGCGGTACGCGCCCGAGCCCGACCACGCCGACGTCTGAGGAAACCGGCCATGCCACGCCCCGTCATCGCCGTCGTCTACGACTTCGGCTCCGTCGCCCCCGCGGACATCGTGGACCGTCTCGCACCGCTCGGCGATGTCCTCCTCGCCGTGTGCCGCTCGGCGCACACCGAGCAACTCGCGCCGCTGCTGGCCGACTTGGCTCCGGTGGTGCCGGTCGGCCCGGACCTCGAAGAGGCCGCCGCGCGCCTTCGGGAACACCGCCCCGACGCGCTGCTCACCTTCAGCGAGCGCCGGCTCGGGACGACCGCCGAACTGGCCGTGCGGCTCGGACTGCCGTACCACGACATGGCCACCGTACGACTGCTGACGGACAAGTACGCGCAGCGGCGCAGGCTCCGTGAGCGGGGCGTGGACCCGGTACGGTCCCGGCTGCTGCGCACCCCGGGCGACTGGGCGCCCGCGCTCGCCGGGGTGGGGCTGCCCGCCGTCCTCAAGCCGGCCCGCGGCGAGGGCAGCCGCAGCACCCACCTGGTGCCGGACGCCGACACCGGCGCCGCGCTCACCGCCGAGCTGCTGACCGGCCCGGACCGGGAGGCGGCCCTTGTCCTGGAGGAGTACCTGGCGGGCGTCGACCGCACCCCGTTCGGCGACCACGTCTCCGTGGAGAGCGCCGTGGCGGACGGCCGGGTCTCCCACTGGGCGGTCACCGGCAAGTTTCCGCTCGCCCCGCCGTTCCGCGAGGTCGGCCACTACTGGCCCGCGCCGCTCGACGACACCGAACGGGCGGCGGTGCTCGACCTGGCGGGCCGCGCGGTCGAGGCGCTCGGCCTGCGCACCGGCATCACCCACACCGAGATCAAACTGACCGCCCGGGGCCCCCGGCTGATCGAGGTCAACGGCAGGCTGGGCGGCTTCCAGAGCGGACTGGGCCGGCTGGCCGACGGCCTGGACCCGGTGGCACTGGCCGGACACCTCGCGCTGGGCGGTTCCGCCCCCGGGACCTGGGCGCCGCAGGAAAGGGTGGTGTACGCCCGCGCGGTGCCGACCCCCGCGGAGGGCGGCCTGCTCACCGCGGTGCACGGGGTCGCCGACGCCCTCGCCCTGCCCGGCCTCGACGGCTACGAGACCCGGGTGCAGCCCGGCACCCCCGTACAACCCGGCGTCGCAACGGGGGAGTTGGCGGTGCTGTGGGGCACGGCCGACGACCACCGCGCGATGGTCGCCGTACTCGACCGGGCCCTCGACGCCCTCACCTACACCTTCGCCGACGGCCGCACCCTGCGCGCCCGCGACCTGGCCGCCCCCGCCCCGCTCACCCCCCTCGACCACTGAAGGCGCCCCGACCGATGAAAGGCCCCCGCATGACCCCCGAGACGCCGACTCCCGCCCCTCGTCGGGCGGTTGCCGAGATCCGCACGGACATCCCGCAGTTCCTGCCGGTGGCCGGACACCACGCACCGGCGCCCTTCTACCTGACCGCCGACATGTTCGGCGGCGTCCCCGTCGAGCTGGCCGGCGGCCCCATCGACCACCTGGTCGGCAGGCCGGTCGCCGATCCGCACCGGCACGAGGTCGACGAGATCTACTTCCTGGTCTCGCCCCACCCCGGCGGCGCCCGTATCGAGGTCCTCGTCGACGGCGACCGGCACGAACTGACCTCGCCCGCCCTGCTGCGCGTCCCCGCCGGGGCCGAGCACCGCTTCCTCACCCTGGAGGCGGAGCCCGGCAGTTACTGCTTCGGCCTCCTGCTCGGCGGCGCCCGGTGACCGCCCCCGCCGTCCCGCGCACCCCGACCGGGGCACCCGTCCGCCTCCACCTCAGCGAGAGTCCGTACGGCCCCAGCCCGCACGCCCTGCGTGCCGCCCACGCGGCCGTCGACGACACCGGCACCTACCCCGATCCCACGCGCACCGCGCCCGCCCAGGCCGTCGCCGAGTTGCTGGGCGTCCGGCCGGACCGGATCGCCGTCGCCAACGGCAGCGACGAACTGGTCCTGCTCACCGCGCTGTGCCTGGGCGACCCGCGGCGCCCCGGGGTCACCACCGCGGGCACCTTCCCCGGCTACCGGATCTGCCTGGAGAACGTCCGGCGCGGCTGCCGCGAGGTCCCCGTGGACGATGTCAGCGCCCTGGCCGACGCGTTCGCCGACGCGGGCGTGGCGTACGTGTGCAACCCGCACAACCCGACCGGCGGCACCCTCGACCGCGCCGCGTTCGACCTTCTCGTCGAGCGGGCGGCGGCCACCCGCACCCCCCTCGTGGTGGACGAGGCCTACCTGGACTTCGCCCCGCCCGGCACCCCCCAGGTCCTCGACTACCTCGACACCGGCGCGCCGCTGCTCGCCCTGCGGACCTTCTCCAAGGCCCACGGGCTGGCCGGGCTGCGCATCGGCTACGCCGTCGGCGGCGCCGAGCTCGTGGGACGGCTGCGCGCAGTGCAGGGCAGCATGCCGTTCAGCGTCAACCGGGCCGCCCAGGCGGCGGCCGTGGCCGCGCTCGCCGACCGGGGCCATCTGGAGCGGGTACGGCAGAACAACGCCGCGGCCCGTGAGCGGTTCCGGGCCGACCTGGCCGCCCGGGGGCGCCGGGCGCTGCCGTCGGTGACCAACTTCCTCGCCGTACCGGTGCCCGACTCCGCCCGCGCCGAACGGCTGCTGGAGAGCGACCACGGCATCCTCGTGCGCGACGCGGGCCGCTTCGGACTCCACGGGCACCTGCGCGTCTCCGTCGGCGAGCCCGCCGACCTCGCCCGCCTCCTCGACGCCCTCGACGTCGTCGCCCCCGTCACCGGCTGACCGGGCGCCCACCCGCACCCGATCCACCGGCGGCGCACGGCCCCGACCGCATGCCGCGCCGCTCCGAACCCCACCCGCCGCCCCCGGCCGGGAGAAACCGAGGCACCCCGTGAGAACCGCACCCCCGCCGGCCGCGCCCCCCGCCCGGGAGACGGCCGACGCGCTCGCCCAGCCGTACGGCTACCGCCGGCACGAGGCCGTCGAGCCCGACTGGCGGCGCTTCCCGGCCTGGCGGCACGTCACCCCCGCCGAGTGGCGCGACCCGCAGTGGCAGCGCGCCCACTGCGTCAAGGGAGTCCGGCAGCTGCGCGAGGTGGCCGGAGCCGGTCTCGACGACACGTTCCACGAGGACCTCGACGCCGATCAACGGCAGTTCGCGACCATGCCGATCCTGCTCACCCCCCACGTCCTCAACACCATCGCCCCGTCGACCGCCCCCGACACCACCGCCTGGTACGCCGACCCCGTCCGCCGCTACATGCTGCCCGTCGCCAGCGACCGCCACCCCCGGTGGCCCAGTCACCCGCTCGCCTCCCGGGACTCCCTGCACGAGGCCGAGATGTGGGTGGTGGAGGGGCTCACGCACCGCTACCCGACCAAGGTGCTCGCCGAACTCGTCACCACCTGCCCGCAGTACTGCGGCCACTGCACCCGGATGGACCTGGTCGGCACCTCGACCCCGCAGATCGACAAATACCGCTTCGTGCTGCGGCCGGCGGACCGTCTCGACCGGATGATCGCCTATCTGCGCGCCACCCCGACCGTGCGCGACGTCGTGGTCTCCGGCGGCGACGTCGCCAACGTGCCCTGGCCCAGGCTGCGTTCCTTCGTGGACCGGCTCCTGGACCTGGACAACATCCGGGACATCCGGCTCGCCAGCAAGGGCCTGGTCGGACTGCCCCAGCACTGGCTCGCCCCCGACGTCCTAGACGGCATGGCCCAGCTCGCCGCCAAGGCGTCCGCGCGCGGCGTCGGCCTCGCCATGCACACCCACGCCAACAACGTCCAGCAGATCACCCCGCTGGTCGCCGAGGCCTCCCGCGCCCTGCTCGCCGCGGGACTGCGCGACGTACGCAACCAGGGCGTGCTGCTCCACGGCGTCAACCACACGCCCGAGGCCCTGCTCGACCTGTGCTTCGCCCTGCTCGACAGCGCGCAGATCATGCCGTACTACTTCTACCTCTGCGACATCGTGCCCGGCGCCGAGCACTGGCGGCTGCCGCTGGCCGAGGCCCAGCGCCTACAACACGCCGTCATGGGCTATCTGCCCGGTTTCGCCACCCCCCGGCTGGTGTGCGACGTGCCCTACGTCGGCAAACGCTGGGTGCACCAGGCCGACGCCTACGACCGCGAACTCGGCATCTCCGACTGGTCGAAGAACTATCTGACCTCCGTCGAGCACGACGACCCCGAGGCGCTGCGCCGCACCCACCACTACTACGACCCCCTGCACACCCTGCCCGACGCCGGGCAGGCGCACTGGGCGCGTCGGCGGACCGAGGAGGCCCGGTGAACGCCGGTACGTGGAAGGAGAGTTCACCGCTCGGACTGCACCGGGTGCTCGCCCCGGCCGGGGTGCTGCCGCAGGCCGCCGACCGGCTCGACCCCGACTCCCCGCTGCGCGAGGACGAGCTGCGCATCGACGTGGAGTACCTCAACCTCGACGCCGCCTCCTACCGGCAGCTCCACGAGGAGCACCGCGGCGACGGGGACGCGATCCGGGACGCGGTGTGCCGGATCGTGCGCGAGCGCGGCAAGATGCACAACCCGGTCACCGGCTCCGGCGGCATGCTGATCGGCACGGTCGCCGAAGCCGGGCCGCGCACCCCGCTCGGCCTCAAGACCGGCGACCGGGTGGCGAGTCTGGTCTCCCTCACCCTGACCCCCCTGACCCTGACCGACGGGCTGCGCGACTGGGACGGGCTGGGGGAGCGCGTACCGGCCCGCGGCCACGCCGTCCTCTTCGGGCGGTCGGTCGCCGCGGCGCTCCCCGCCGACCTGCCCGACGAGCTCTCGCTCGCGGTCCTGGACGTGTGCGGCGCGCCCGCGCTGACGGCCCGTACCGTCGCCGAGTACGCCGCCCGCTCCGGCGCCGCGCCCTCGGTGGCCGTGCTGGGCGCGGCCGGCAAGTCGGGCAGTCTGGCCCTCGCGGCCGCCCGCCGCGCGGGCGCCGGACGACTGGTGGGCGTCGTGCCCGACCGCGCCGAGGAGGCCGCGCTCACCGCGTCCGGGCTGGCCGGCACGGTCCTGCGGGCCGACGCCCGCGACGCGGTCGCGCTGAGCGAGCGGCTCGACGGATGCGGCGGCCCCGTCGACATCACCGTGGTCTGCACCGACGTACCCGGCTGCGAACACGCGGCGGTGCTGGCGACCCGCGACGGCGGCACCGTCGTCTTCTTCTCGATGGCCACCTCGTTCCCCGCGGCCGCGCTCGGCGCCGAAGGACTGCGCGCCGACGTCACCCTGCTCATCGGCAACGGCTACCAGCCCGGCCACGCCGAACAGGCCCTGGACCTGGTGCGCACCGAGCCGGGGGTACGGGCGCTGTTCGACCGCCGCCGCGCACCGGCCCGCGCCGCCGCCCGGCCGGCCGCCGGGACCGCCGGCAAGCTGGGTCTCGACCCCCACCTGGTGCGCCGCGCACGGGAGTTGGCCGTACGCGCCGGTCGCCCGGTGGTGGACCTGGCGCGGTCCCACACCACCGTGGCCGTCGAGCGGGCGTCCCTGCGGCTGGCCGGGCTCTCCGGCGCCGACGCCGAGGGCATCCCCTGGGCCAACCGGCTGGTGGACGCCGTCCGCGACCAGGTCGGTCTGGAACACGGGGTGGCGCTGCCGGTCTGGCACGCGCTGCGCACCGGACCCAGCCGCGACCTCACCGAACTCGCCGCCCGCGCCACCGCCCGGGACGTGTCCTTCCGGCTCCCCGAGGGCGCCGCCGCCGAGCACGCCGTACGCGACGCCCGCCGGGCCATGGCCCAGGGCCTCGCGGTCATCGACGGCCGTCGACGGGAACGCGAGCGCCTGATCGGGGAGTGGGGCGAGCCGCGCGGACCGCTCGTCTATCTGATCGTGGCCACCGGCGACATCCACGAGGACGTCCGCCAGGCCGTCGCGGCGGCCCGCGGCGGCGCCGACGTCATCGCCGTCATCCGCTCCACCGGCCAGTCGCTGCTCGACTACGTTCCCCACGGCGCCACCCGCGAGGGCTACGCCGGCACCTACGCCACCCAGGAGAACTTCCGTCTGATGCGCGCCGCCCTCGACGAGGTGTCGGCCCGGCTCGGCCGCTACGTCCGCCTGACCAACTACGCCTCCGGACTGTGCATGCCGGAGATCGCCGTCCTCGCCGGCCTGGAACGGCTGGACATGATGCTCAACGACTCGATGTACGGCATCCTCTTCCGCGACATCAACCCGCTGCGCACCTTCGTCGACCAGCGGTTCTCCCGGCAACTGCACGCCCGCGCCGGCATCGTGATCAACACGGGCGAGGACAACTACCTCACCACCGCCGACGCGATGGAGGCCGCCCACACGGTCACCGCCAGCCAGCTCCTGAACGAGTACTTCGGCAAGGAGGCCGGACTCACCGACGCCCAGCTCGGCCTCGGGCACGCCTTCGAGATCGACCCGGACCTGCCCGACTCCTTCCGCATGGAGCTCGCCCACGCCCTGCTCGCCCGCGAACTGTTTCCCGACGCCCCCCTCAAATGGATGCCGCCCACCCGCCACATGACCGGCGACGTCTTCCGCGGCTATCTGCTCAACGGGTTCTTCAACCTGGCCGGGGCGCTCACCCGGCAGGACATCGTGCTCGTCGGCATGATGACCGAGGCCGTCGTCACCCCCTTCCTCTCCGACCGCGACCTGGCGCTGCAGAACGTCCGCTATGTGCGGGACGCCGCCGGCGCCCTGGAGGAGGACTTCCGGCCCGCCCCCGGCGGAGTCATCGCCCGGCGCGCGGACGCGGTGCTGCGCGAGGCCGTCGACCTGCTGGAGGGGCTGGACGGGCGCGGACTGCTGGACGCCATCGCCGACGGCACCTTCGGCGGTATGCGCCGGCCCGCCGACGGCGGCCGGGGCCGGGACGGCGTGGCCGAACGCGCCCCCGGCTACCGCAATCCCGCCATGGAACTGCTGGAGGGGTCCGCGGACCCCGGACCGGAAGGAGAAGACCGGCCATGAACACCCCCGCAGGGCCGCCGCCCGCGGTCCGCCCCTACGGCGACACCACCGACGACGGCATGGTGCAGCTGTCGTTCACCCTCCCCCTGCCGCACGGCCCCCTCGCCGAGGCCGCGGCCCTGCGACTGGCCCGCCTCATGGGCATGGAACGCCCGCTGCTCGTCCATGCCCGGCCGGTGGGGGAGGAGTTCGCCTTCTTCGTCGTCTACGGCGCGGTCGCGCACCGGGTGGAACTGGACAGCGTGGACGTCGTGGAACGGGAGTACCCGCTGCTGTCCGCCCAGGAGGTCGACGAGAGCGTCCACCGGGGCCTGGGCCGGGAGCTGGTCGTGGTCGGCGCGTGCATCGGCACGGACGCCCACACCGTCGGCATCGACGCCATCCTCAACATCAAGGGCTTCGCCGGGCAGAAGGGCCTCGAGTACTACCACTCGATGCGCGTGGTCAACCTCGGCGCCCAGGTCGCGGTGGCCGACCTCGTGCACCGGGCGGTGAGCGAGCGCGCCGACGCCGTCCTGGTCTCCCAGGCCGTCACCCAGCGCGACGCGCACCTGACCAACGTGCGCGAACTCAGCGCCGAACTCGACGCGGCGTTCACCGGGCGCCGCCGGCCCCTGCTGGTGGTGGGCGGACCGCGCTTCGACCCCGCCATGGCCGCCGAACTCGGCGCCGACCGCGTCTTCGGACGCGGCACCACCCCCGACGACGTGGCCAGTTACCTCGCCCACGCCCTGACCGGCGAGCGGACCGCCGCCGCGGACGAAAGGAGCGCCGTATGAGACCGCCCCGGCCGTCCGCCGAGGACCGCCTCGACGTCCGGTTCCGCGCGGTCGCCGCCCGCGAGCCGGACCGTACGGCCGTCACCGACGCCCTGGGCTCGGTCAGCTACGGCGAGCTCGCCGAGCGGGCCGACGCCGTCACCCGCGCCCTGCACGGCCGGGTGGCCCCCGGTCGGCCCGTCGCCCTGCGCGCCGGACGGTCCCGGTACGCGCTCGCCGGACTCCTGGGCATCCTGGGCGCCGGCGCCTCCTATCTGCCGGTCGACCCCGGGTATCCGCGGGAGCGGCAGAGCTATCTGCTCGACGACTCGGGGGCCCGGCTGGTCCTCACCGACGGGCCCCCGGCGCCGGGGGAGACCGTGCTCGCCGCACTCGGACCGCTGATCCTCGCCTCCCTCCCGCCCGCCCCCGACGCCCCCGTCCTCCCGCCGGACACCGCCTACACGATCTACACCTCCGGCTCCACGGGCGCGCCCAAGGGCTGTGTCGTCGGGCACGCGCAGGTGCTGGCCCTGCTGGACGCCGCGATCCCGCTGTTCGACGTCGGCGCGGACGACGTATGGACGCTGTTCCACTCCTGGAGCTTCGACTTCAGTGTCTGGGAGATCTGGGGCGCCCTGCTGTACGGCGGCCGGGCCGTCGTGGTCGACAAGGACACCGCCGCCGACCCCGACGCCTTCGCCGCGCTGCTGGCGGCGGAGCGGGTCACCGTCCTCAACCAGGTGCCCTCCGCCTTCGGCAACCTCGTCACCGAGGCGGCGGCCGGCGCGGTGCGGCTGCCGGACCTGCGCCATGTCCTCCTGGGCGGCGAGGCCCTCGTGCCCGACGACATACGCCGCTGGTGGGCCGCCGGCACGGCGCCCGCCGCGGCCGTCACCAACATGTACGGCATCACGGAGACCACCGTGCATGTCACCCACTGCACGCTCACGCCCGACATCCTGTCCGAGGCCGGTCCCGGACGCACCCCGATCGGACGGCCATTGGGCCATCTCACCGTCGAACTGCGCGATGAGAAAGGCGAGTTGGTGGAACCGGGGCAACCCGGTGAGCTGTGGGTCGGCGGGGCGGGCGTGAGCCACGGCTACCTCGGCCGCCCCGCCCTCACCGCCGACCGGTTCACGGGCGGCCGCTACCGCAGTGGCGACTGGGCCGTCGCCGACGCCGACGGCCGCCTGTACTACGCGGGACGGATGGACGGTCAGGTCAAGCTGCGCGGGTTCCGTATCGAACTCGGTGAGATCGAGGCGGAGTTGCGCGCCCTGCCCGGCGCCGACGGCGCCGCCTGCCTCGTCGACGACAGCGGCCGTACGCCGGTACTCGCCGCCTACCTGGTCGCCGACCGTGACGTCCTTCCCCCGCACCTGGTGCGCGAGCGGCTCGCCGGGCGGCTTCCCGCGCACATGCTCCCCCAGCGACTGCACTATCTCGACCGCCTGCCGCTCACCCCCCACGGCAAGCTGGACCGCACGGCTCTGGTGACCGCTCCGGCACCGGTCGCGCGGGGGGAGAGCCCCTGACCCGTACAGCGTCTGGAGGGTACGACACGACGGCGGAGGGCGCCGGCGGGATCATCCGCCGGCGCCCTCCGCCGTTCTGCGGGGGCCGCTCTACGCCTGGGCCAGGCCGAGGTCGTGGTGCCGGGAGACCTGAAAGGCCAGCACCATCAGATGCGCCCGGTTGCTGACTCCCGCCTTTCCCCGGATTCTGCGCAGATACGTGTCAACGGTGTGCGGACTCAGATTCATTCTGCGCGCGATGGAGGAATAGGTATGGCCCTCCGCGAGGTAGCCGAGTACTTCGAGCTCACGGTCGCTGAGCTGCTTCACTATTTCGACGGCGAACGGACTCACAGGTGTGCCTTTCTCGATGAAGACGAGGGCCTCGCGGCCGGGCCTTCGCCGACTCGACGGTCAGGACTGCCGGGCGTGTCTCGCGCGCGTCGCCGCGCCGGACTCCAATGAGGCGGGTTAAGGTGCGCCGTGATCGGGGGACGACGCGGTGGGGGTGCGGGCCGAGTGGTGACCGTCTGGCCGATCCCGTCACGCCGTTCCCGGGGCTCGTCGAGCCCTGTGCGGACCGGCTCAGCTGCCCGAGCTGCCCCAGCCGCTGTCGCCGTCGGTGACGAGGCCGGCCGCTTCGGTGACCACGCCGTTCGCGTACCGACCGCCCCAGCCGCTGTCGTCGTTCGTCTCGCCCGTGCCGGCGAGCACGGAATGCGTGGCCGTTCCGGGCGCGGGCGCCGACAGGGTGTGGGTCGCTCCCATCAGCGTGCCGAATGCGATGCACGCGAGGACGGACGCTGCGGCGTGGGCACGGAAGGATTTCATACGGGGGCGCTCCTGGTTCTGATCCTGAATGGAACCGGTAGTTCCGTTTATTCGATCTCCGGTGCCTCAAGAGTTCCGTCCCGAAGGCGGTCATGGCCAGCGACCTAGGTGCTCACCAAGCTGCCCCGCAGCAAAGCGAACAGGGGATGTAATGGTTATATCCGACCATAACTGGGCAGTCGACCCGCCTGTGCGACTCAGTGACAGGGAGGTCGCCCTCTACCGATGGGTGGCGGCGAACGGACGCATGGACCCGGAGTGCGCGGCCCGCGAGCTCGGCCTCAGCTGTGACGAGGCGGAAGGCGCCGTCGTCTCCCTGACCGAACTCGGCCTGCTCAAAGCCGACTTGGACGACCCGGCGCGGCTGCGCCCGGTCGATCCGGACCTCGTGGCCGCCGTGGTGACCATCTCCATGGAGGCGGAGATCCGCACCCAGCAGGCCGAACTGCACCTCATCCGCGACCAGTTCGCCGATCTGCGGGTCAACTACCGGGACAGCCTCAGCCGGGGGTCCGTCGATCTGGAGGTGATCCCCGGACTGGAGGAGGTGCGCGCCGCCCTGAACCGGGCCGCCGAGGAATGCTCCGAGGAGATGCTCACCAGCCAGCCCGGCGGGAACCGGTTACCGGCCGTGCTCCAGGAGGCGCTGGCCCGCGACACCGCGATGCTGTCCCGCGGGGTGCGGATGCGCACGCTCTACCACCACACCGCACGTTTCAACGGCCCCAGCCAGGCCTATGTCGCCACCGTGTCCGCCCTCGGCGCCGAGTACCGCACCGCGCACGAGCTGTTCGGCCGGCTGATCGTCTTCGACCGCAAGGTGGCCTTCATCCCCGAACGCGGCGGCACCTGGGGCGCGGTGGTGATCCGGGAACCCTCGGTCGTCCACTACCTGTGCGAGGTGTTCGAGCAAGCGTGGACGCAGGCCGCGCCGTTCTCCGACGCCGCCGCCGACGGCCTCGAACTCGTCGCCAAGGACATCCACCGGACGATCGTGCGGCTGCTCGCGGCCGGCCTCAAGGACGAGAGCATCGCCCGCCGGATCGGCATGTCCCTGCGCACCGCGCGCAAACACATCGCCGACATCATGGAGACCCTGGGCGCCGAGAGCCGCTTCCAGGCCGGAGTCCTCGCGGCGCAGCAAGGACTCCTCGACGACATCCCGGCGACCGGATCCGGCACGGGGTCGGCGGACTGACCCGAACGAACGCACTGGATCACCCTGGACCTCCTGCGACCTCCCGGGGCCTCCCGGAGTGGAGAGGGCCCGCCACCGGTTCGGTACCGTGATCCCGGGACTCCCGCAACTCCCTCCGTGTGCAGCAGAGTTCCTGCAAACCGCTGGGGCGGGCCGGGCCGCGGCGCCCGCTCGCCCCCGCGGTCATGGGCGGAGGAACAGCGGACCTGCTCTTCCCGGGAAGTCCCGAGTACCACGTACGGGCCGTCCGCGCGTGAACCACGGCACGCGGGACGTTGCGGGTGCGATGCGGAGCGGAGCGGGACGTGGACTACGAAGGAGACCGGGGCGAGGGCACATCCGATCTGGAGCGCTTCGTCAGGGATCTGGCCCTGTGCCTGTCGGTCCACCACGACAGAGGGCCGGCCCTGGTGTGGCCGGACGGCGTCGACACCGTGCTGGCGGAGGACGGCGGTCTGCGGCGTGGGCGCGCCGACCCGGGCCCGGAGCCGGACGGCGTGGCCGCCGGCACGGCGGCGCTCACCTTCTCCCTCGGTGCACTGCTGTCCTGCCGGGTGGGGAGTTCGTATCTGGCCCTGGACCCCGGCGCGCAGAGCGGCGGCAACACCGCGGCGACCGACCTCGTGCTGCTGCCCGTGCGCGGAAGCTGCGACGGCCGCGTCGAACCGGCACCGCCCGGACGGGCCCGCGCCGTCCTGGACCGTCCCCTGGAACTGCGCCTGAGGGTCGGCGAAGCCCTCTATGTGCCGAGCGGTTTCGACTACGCGCTCAACGAGGCGCACTCGCCGTGCACGCTGCTCGTCCTGGCGCTGCACCCACCGGTCTGGTGACCCGACGGGCGAGGCCGCCACCGCGAGGGGCGGACTCACCGTGCCTGTACGGCGTCGGCGTCCGTCGCCCGGATCAGGCTCGCGGGACGGATGTCCCTCCAGTGCTCGCCGATGTAGTCCAGGCAGTCCTGGCGCGAGCCCTCGGCCCGGGCCACCGTCCAGCCCGCCGGCACCTCGGCGTACGAGGGCCACAGGGAGTGCTGGTTCTCGTCGTTGACGAGCACCAGGAACGTGCCGTCCGGTTTGCCGAAGGGGCTGCTCATGGCGGGTTCCTCCAGGGGGTCGGGACATGGGTGCAGTGCCGATGATTTCCCCGACGCGTTGTCCGCTCAAGTCACGGGATGGCGTTACCGAGAGTGCCGGAGGACCGCCGTACTCATGGGCGTTGCCTCCGCCTGCGCTTCACCTCAACGCCCAGCCGTCCCCGTACTCCTAGTGGTCGACGGAATGCGGGACGGGGACGCCCAGCCGGTCGGCGGCCGTGGTGAGGGCCGCGCCCAGCGGGAGGGTGACGCGGGTGAGGGCGTGGCGGTCGCCCCGGGTCGCGTCGCGGTTGACGATCAGCACCGGCTTCCCGGCCAGGGCCGCCTCGCGGACGAACCGGAGCCCGGACATCACCGTCAGCGAGGAACCCAGGACCAGCAGCGAGGTCGCCTCATGGACCAGCCTGCGGCAGTGCTCGACCCGCCGCGGCGGCACGGTCTCGCCGAAGAACACCACGTCCGGCTTGAGGACCCCGCCGCAGACCGCGCACGGCACCACACGGAAGTCCCCGACCTGCTCGTCGGTGAGGTCGGCGTCACCGTCCGGATTGATCCCCGCCGCCACCGGCGCGAAGCCCCCGTTGGCCTCCTCCAGCCGCCGGGCGAGTTCCCGGCGCGGGCTGCGGGCGCCGCAGGACAGACAGACCACCCGGGCCAGGCTCCCGTGGAGTTCCACGACGTCCTCGCTGCCGGCGCCCTGGTGCAGACCGTCGACGTTCTGTGTGATCACACCCGAGAGCAGCCCGTGCCGCCCGAACGCGGCCACGGCCCGGTGCCCGGCGTTGGGCCGCGCCCGGCCGAAGGTGCGCCAGCCGAGGTGGCTGCGGGCCCAGTACCGGCGCCGGGCCCGCGCCTCGGCGGTGAAGTCCTGGTAGGTCATCGGAGTGTGCCGGCTCAGACTCCCGCCCTCGCCCCGGTAGTCGGGGATGCCCGACTCCGTGGAGATGCCCGCCCCGCTGAGCACGAGCACACCGCCGCCGCGCAGGGCGTCGACGACCGGCTCCAGATCCGTGGTGCCCGGGGGCAGGCCCTCGGTGGGCGTCCAGCTCAGAGTGGGGCGTATCCGCATGGGGCCAGGGTACGAAAGGCGGCCCACCGCTTGAGAAGACCGGCGGGCGGGCAGACAGTGAGAGGCATGAGCCGTCATCGACGCCCACCGAGCAGATCGTCGTGGATCGTGGGTGCGGCAGTCGTCCTCGCCGCGGGTGGCCTGGGAATCTGGGCGCTGACGGCCTCGGACGACGGCACGTCCCGACCGTCGCCCTCGGTCTCCTCCGACCTGTCCCTGCCCACCCTCGCCCCCTCGCCCTCACGGACGGCCTCCCCGGAGACCTCCAGTACGTCGCGTCCCGTACCCACCGGCACCCAGCACTCCCCATCACCGTCGAGGACACCGCACCCGGCACAGCCGACGCGCCCCGGCGACCATGCGACAGCCGGACGCCCGCCGTCCTCGGCCGTGCCGCTGACGACATCGCCCTCGACGCCGGTGTCCTCGGCGACGCCCGCACGGTCATCCCACCCGGCGCAGACCGCGACCGCGGCGCCACGACCGACGCCGACCGTGTCCGCCCCGCCGTCGCCCCCCGCTCCGACACCGCCCCCCACCGCCGCGAGCAGCTCGGCGACGACAACCGTCTGGTTCACGTCGCCCGTGGCCGAGGCCGCCGCCCGGCGCATGGCCGCCTCGGGGACGGTCGGCGACCCGGCGTGCTCACTGTCGGCACAGGGCGACCCCGACCCCCGACTCGTACCGCGAGCCGCCCGGATAGGCGTCGGCACCTCCGACGGCTACTGGTGCCTGATCTGGTAGATCCTCACGGTGTGTGACGCAGGCCATATTCCCCGTGGCCCGATCTTGGAATGCGCACGCTCCCGCCGCTGCTGCACCTTGGTGGGCCTCCCCTGCCCCGGGGGGCGCACCGGGCAATGGCGGCCGGCGCGACTGGCCACCGGAGCAGGGCGACGTCGGTCCCCGCCGCTCCGCCGCATCCGGATCGTCGCCCCCGAAAGGTACCTCCGCTCCATGCCCCTGGCTCTGCTGTCCCTCGCCGTCGTCGCGTTCGGCATCGGTACGACCGAATTCGCCACGATGGGACTGCTTCCCCAGATCGCCGACGGCATCGGCGTGTCCGTCCCGCAGGCCGGCAACGTCGTCTCCGCCTACGCGCTCGGCGTCGTCGTCGGCGCTCCCGTTCTCACCGGCATCGGCGCCCGCATCCCCCACAAGCGGCTCCTGCTCCTGCTGTCCGGGCTGTTCGTGATCGGCAACCTCGCGTCCGCCTTCGCTCCCGGATTCGGCCTGCTGTTCGCCGCGCGCTTCCTGGCGGGCCTGCCGCACGGCGCGCTCTTCGGCGTGGGCGCCGTCGTCGCGTCCCGGCTGGTCGCCCCCGAACGGGCCGGGACCGCCGTCTCCAGGATGTTCCTGGGGCTCACCGTCGCGAACATCGTCGGCGTCCCGGCCGGCACCGCGCTCGGGCAGCAGTTCGGCTGGCGGTACGCGTACTGCGCGGTCGCCGTCATCGGCCTGATCGCCCTCGCCGCGCTGGCCGCCTTCGTCCCCCACCAGCCGCGCGGCTCCCAGGCGGGCGTCCGCCATGAACTGCGGGCGATGGGGAACAAGCAGGTCGCCATCGGACTGGCCACCGCCGTCGTCGGATTCGGCGGCTTCTTCGCCGTCTACAGCTACCTGGTGCCGATCCTGACGCACCTCACGGGCCTCTCCGACTCCTCGACCACCCTGGTCCTCGCGCTCTACGGCGCCGGGATGACGCTGGGCACGCTCATCGCGGGCCCGCTGACGGACCGCGCCCTGCGCCCGACGCTGTACGGCGGACTCGCCCTGCTCGGGGCCACGCTCGTGGCGTTCTACTTCACGGTCCACAGCACCGTGCCCGCCCTGCTGACGCTCGTCGTCATGGGCGCGATGGGCGCCCTCGTCACCACACCCGTGCAGATGCTGCTGATGGCCAAGGCGAAGGACGCCCCGACGATGGCGGCGGCCTCCAACCACTCCGCCTTCAACCTGGCCAACGCGGGCGGCGCCTGGCTCGGCGGCCTCGCCATCTCCGCCGGCTGGGGCTGGGCCTCACCCGCCCTGGTCGGCGCGGCCCTCGCCGCCGCGGGCCTCGGCCTCGCCTTCACCGGCGGCCTCATGGACCGCGGGACCGGGAACTCCGAGGTGATCACCTCGTCGGGGGCGAAGGTCCCGACGGAGACGGACCAGGTCACGGCGCGCTAGCAGCGCGATCCGCCGCACCGGACCCGTGCGGCGGCCCCTCGGGGGTGGGGTCCTCGCCGAGCACGGGGTCCAGCCGCGTCTCGGCGAGCAGTCGGTCGGCCGCCTGCCGGTGGACGGCCGTGAAGAGGGCGTGCTTGCTCGGGAAATGCGGGTAGAGCCGGGTCCGGGAAACCCGGCCTGCTCCGGAGCCCGCGCGGCGGGGCGGAGCGGTGGCCACGGACCGATGAGTTCGGGCGACGCGCGGGGTCTGCCCTGGTATGACGCGCATCATCGCTGACATCTCGGTCTCCCTCGACGGCTACGTCACCGGACCCGACCCCGGCCCGGACAACGGCCTGGGCACCGGCGGCGAGGCCCTCCACACATGGGCGTTCTCCGACGACCCCGACGACCGCCGGATCCTGCACGAGGGCACCGCCCGCTCGGGAGCCGTCGTCCTCGGCCGCCGGCTCTTCGACCTGGTCGACGGGCCGGACGGCTGGGACGACACGACCGGCTACGGCGCCGGCGAGGTCGGCAGGCCCGCCTTCGTCGTCGTGACGAGCTCACCGCCGGAGTCCGTACGCCTCACCGACCTCGACTGGACGTTCGTCACCACCGGTCTGCCCGACGCCGTCACGGCCGCCCGCGAGCGCGCCGAGGCAGCCTCGGCGCGCAGCGGCAAGGACCTCGACGTCGTCCTCATGGGCGGCGGCGCGACGATCGGCTCGGCGTTCGACGCCGGACTGGTCGACGCGCTGAGCCTCCACCTCGCGCCGGTCGTACTGGGCGCGGGCACACCCCTGTTCACCGGCGGCCTGCCCCGCACCCTGCTGCAACGGAGCGTGACCCAGACCTCGACGGCGACACACCTGACGTACGACTGCCGCACCTGACCACCGGGGACGCGTCCTGGCTCTCGGTCTTGACGACTTCCATCATCGGGAAGACGGCGTAGGCGTCCGCGTCGGCAACACGCGACGGACCGGAGGCACTCCGCCGAAGAGGTTCCTGTGGAGATGGGCGGAAGCTATTGAGAGTGATCGAAACTCTCGTATAGTGACGCCCGGTTGATCAGTGACTACAGCTTTCTGTGCATAATTTGCCCCCGAGGATGACACAAAGGCCGCCTTTCCGGCGGCCGCCCAAGGACCTGAGCGATGACCGCGCCCGCCCCTCCCGACGCCCGAACCCCCCTTCGTGCGCTGCTTCCCCTGCCCCTGCTGACCGCCGCCCTGGCCGCGCTCGCCGTCGTCTGGGCCGTCACGTCCGTGCCCAGGTCGGCGCAGGCGATCGTGGGTTGGGGCGGCGCGATCGCCGGGGTCCTGCTCTGCACGGCCGTCACCGTCGCCGTCAGGGCGCGGCGGTCCGCACGAGCCGCCCGTGCCGCGCTGCGGACGATCACAGCCGACGCCGAGCGGGTCACCCGTGAGCGCGACCTCCAGGCCGACCAGTGGCGCCGTGAGCACCAACGGCACACCGACGCCGCCGCCCATGAACGGGCCCGGCTCGCCGAGGAGTTCACCCGCGAGCGCGCCGTACGCGCCAAGGAGACGGAGATCGAACGGGCCCGGCTCGCGGCCGAGGTGCGCAGCCTCACCGAGCGACTCGCCCGCTCCGTCGGCGAACGCGACACCGCCGTCGCCGCCACCGCCAACGCCGCGGCCCGTATGCAGGCCCTGGCCACCGGCACCCTCGCCGACCTGCGCGCCATGGAGGAGCGGCACAGCGACGAGGACGTCCTCGCCGACCTGCTGCACCTGGACCACCGCACGGCACAGGCCGGCCGACTCGCCGACTCCATCGCCGTGCTCACCGGCGCCCGGTCGGGACGCCGTTGGGCGCGCCCCATCTCCATGGAGTCCATCCTGCGCGGTGCCATGGGCCGGATCAGCGGCTACCAGCGCATCCGTCTGCACTCCGTCAGCGACGTCGCGGTCGCCGGACACGCGGCCGAGGGCGTGATGCACGCGCTCGCCGAACTCCTCGACAACGCCGCCAACTTCTCACCCCCCAACGCCGAAGTGCACGTCTACGTCGAGGAAGTGCCCGCCGGCGCCATCGTCTCGGTGGAGGACAGCGGCCTCGTCATGAGCGACGTCCAACTGCGCCGCGCCGAACAGGCCGTCGCCGGCGACGTGACCGAACTCGGCGGACTCACCGGCACCCGGCTCGGCCTGGCCGTCGTAGGACGTCTCGCGCGCAAGCACGGCATGAAGGTGTCGTTCCGGCCCTCCGCCCGCGGCGGCACCGGGGTCCTCATGCTCGTCCCCCAGGAGATCCTCACCGCCCAGCCCTCCCCGGTACGGCTCCCCGCGGACCCGCGCCCGCACGGCGCCCCGACCCGCACCCCGAGCGCGGACCGCGACGCCCCCGCACCCTCCGACGCCGCCCCGGCCGCGGAGCGGGCCCGGCCGCACGAGGAGGAGAGCGGCGCCGGCCCGCAGGCGGGCGGCGGACTGCCCAAGCGCCGACGCGGCCACACCCTGGCCGCCGCCGAGAACGCCCGGGCCGCCCAGGGCACCCCGCGCCCCACGCCCGCGCCCGAGGACATCCGCACCCGCGCCAACCGCTTCGGCGCCTTCCGCCAGGCGGTCCGCGCGGCCGACCCGGCGGAGCGCACCGGCGGCCACCGGCTGCCGTCGGCCGACCCGGGCGAGCGCACCGGCGCCCACCCGCTGCCGGCCGTCGGCGACGGCACGCCGCCCGCCGTCGACGCAGACCCGCACACCACGCCGTCCTCCCGCACCCGGACGGCCCTCGAAAGACCCACCTCCTCGCACCCGGAAGGCGACACCACCTCATGACCGGCACGACGACCGCCGACGAGAAGCTCACCTGGCTCATCGAAGGGCTCCTGGAGCGCACCCCCGGCGCACGGCACGCCCTCGTGCTCTCCCGCGACGGGCTGAAGCTGTGCCGCACCCCGGAACTGACCGTCGACCAGGCCGACCAGCTCGCCGCCATCGCCGCCGGTATCCAGTCACTGTCGCACGGCGCCTCCGTCGAGTTCGGTGACGGAAGCGGGGGCGTGCGCTCCTCGATGACCGAGTTCTACGGCGGCACGCTGTTCATCGTCGAGGCCGGCGAGGGCGCGCATCTGGCCGTCGTCACCGACGAGGAGGCCGAACCCGGTCTCGTCGGGCACAACATGAGCGAGCTGGTGGAACAGCTCGGGGAACATCTGACGGCCCAGCCCCGCAGCGCATGAGGCGGCCCGGCAGGGACGACGCTCCCGACCGGCTGTACACCCTCACCGGGGGCCGCAGCCGGCCCGGGCCCGACAGCCCCTTCGACCTGGTGACGCTCGTGGTGGCCGAGAGCGACGCCGCCCCCGGCATGCAGTCCGAGCACGCGGCGATCCTCGCCCTGGCGAAGGCGCCCACCGCCGTGGTGGAGGTCGCCGCCGAGCTGCGGCTTCCCGTGAGCATCACCAAGATCCTGCTGTCCGACCTACTCGCCGCGGGCAAGGTCAGCGCCCGCCACCCCCGCATCTCGGTCCTTCCCGACCCCGACATCCTGGAGCAGGTGCTCGTTGGACTCCGCAACCTCTGAGGGACGCACCCCGCTGGGTGCCTCCGCCGACAACGGTCTGAAGATCGTCGTCGTGGGCGGCTTCGGTGTCGGAAAGACCACCATGGTCCGTTCGGTCAGCGAGATCCGCCCCCTCAACACCGAGGAGACGATGACGAGGGCCGGCGAGACCGTCGACGACATCAGCGAGATCCGGGGGAAGACCGCGACCACCGTGGCCTTCGACTTCGGCCGGATCACCCTCGACGCCCGCAATGTGCTCTACCTCTTCGGCGCGCCCGGCCAGGAACGCTTCTGGTTCCTGTGGGACCGGCTGTTCTCCGGCACCCTCGGCGCGGTCGTCCTGATCGACACCCGCCGCATCGACGACTCCTGGTACGCCATCGACCGGCTGGAGCGCCACGGCACGCCGTTCATCGTCGCGTGCAACGACTTCGGCGGCCCCCGCCACTCCCACGACGACGTCCGCGAGGCCCTCGACCTCGACCCGCGCGTGCCCCTGGTCGACTGCGACGCCCGCTCCCGCGAGTCCAGCAAGCAGGTCCTCATCACGCTCGTCCAGCACATCCAGCGCCGGTACGCCGGACAGTCGGCCGAGGCCGCCGCATCACCACGGGAGTTCGCGTGAGCACCGACGCCGTTCCGCTCAGCGGTCCGCGCTTCCAGACCGAACCCGCCCGGCTCTACCGGGAGATGCGCGCCGAGCACGGTGCCGTCACCCCCGTACTGCTGGACGGTGACGTCCCGGCCTGGCTCGTCCTCGGCTACCGCGAACTGCACCAGGTCACGGGCGACCCCGTCCTGTTCAGCCGCGACTCCGACCTGTGGAACCAGTGGGACACCATCCCCGGCGACTGGCCCCTGCTGCCCATGATCGGCCGCAAGCAGCCGTCGATCCTCTACACCGTCGGTGAGCGGCACCGCGAACGCGCCGCCATGATCAGCAACGCGCTGGAGGCCAGCGACGGCGCCCAACTGCGCCGCCACGCCGAGCGGTTCGCCGACGAGCTGATCGACGCGGTCTGCGCCAAGGGGACGGCCGACATCGTCGGCCAGTACGCCATGCTGCTGCCCGTCCGTGTCCTGGCGCGGCTGTACGGCTTCCCCGACGAGGACGGGCCGGGTCTGGTCACCGCGCTGAACGACATGATCGACGGCCGCGAGCGCGCCCTCGCCGGACAGAGCCATCTCGCCACCTCCATGGGCGAGTTGCTCGCCGCCCGCCGGGCCGCGCCCGCCGACGACGTGGTCTCCCGGATGCTGGCCGACCCCAGCGGCTTCACCGACGAGGAGATCGCCCAGGACCTGATGGTGATGATGGCGGCCGGGCACCAGCCCACCGCCGACTGGATCGGCAACTCGCTGCGGCTGATGCTCACCGACGCCCGGTTCGCCGCCTCCCTCTTCGGCGGACGCAACAGCGTCGCCGAGGCCATGAACGAGGTGCTCTGGGAGGACACGCCCACCCAGAACGTCGCCGGCCGCTGGGCGTCCCGCGACACCCACCTCGGCGGACAGCACATCCGGGCCGGCGACCTGCTCCTCCTCGGCCTGCAGGCGGCCAACTCCGACCCCCAGGTGCGTCCCGTCGGCGGCGACCTCACCGGCGGCAACAACGCCCACTTCTCCTTCGGCCACGGCGAGCACCGCTGCCCGTTCCCCGCCCAGGAGATCGCCGAGGTGATCGCCCGGACCGCCCTCGAAGTCGTCCTGGACCGGCTGCCCGACATCGACCTCGACGTCCCCGCCGAGACCCTGACGCGCCGCCCCTCGCCCTGGCTGCGAGGGCTGACCGAACTGCCCGTGCGGTTCACCCCCACCCCTGCCCCGGGAGGCAACCGATCATGACGTCCGGCACCGAAGAACTGCGGATCGCCCTGGATCCGTTCGTCACCGACCTGGACGGTGAGAGTGCCAGGCTGCGCGCGGCCGGACCGCTGGCCGCGGTCGAGCTGCCCGGGGGAGTGCCCGTGTGGGCGGTCACCCGGCACGCCGAGGCCAAGGCGCTGCTGACGGACCCGCGCCTGGTCAAGGACATCGAGGTGTGGGGCGCCTGGCGGCGGGGCGAGATCCCGTCCGACTGGCCCCTGATCGGCCTGGCCAACCCCGGCCGCTCCATGCTGACCGTGGACGGCGCCGATCACCGCAGGATGCGCGGCCTCGTCGCGCAGGCCCTCACCCCGCGCCGGGTGGAGACCCTGCGCGAGCGGATCACCGAACTCACCGAACAGCTCCTGGACCGGCTGCCCGCCGACGCCGACGTCGTCGACCTCAAGGCGGAGTTCGCCTACCCGCTGCCGATGTACGTGGTCGCCGACCTCATGGGCATAGAGGAGAGCCGACTGCCGCGGCTGAAGGAGCTGTTCGAGAAGTTCTTCTCCACCCAGACCCCGCCCGAGGAGGTCGTCGCCACCCTCGTCGAACTGGCGGGGATCATGGCCGAGACGGTCGCCGCGAAGAAGGCCGCGCCCGGCGACGACCTGACCAGCGCGCTCATCCAGGCCACGGAGGAGGGTGACCGCCTCACCGACGAGGAGATCGTCTCCACCCTCCAGCTGATGGTCGCCGCCGGCCACGAGACGACGATCTCCCTCATCGTCAACGCCGTGGTCAACCTCTCCACCCACCCCGAGCAGCGGGCACTCGTCCTCGCGGGCAAGGCGGACTGGTCGGCGGTGACCGAGGAGACGCTGCGCTGGTCCACCCCGACCTCGCACGTCCTGATCCGGTTCGCGACCGAGGACGTGCCGGTCGGCGACCGTGTCCTCCCGGCGGGCGACGCGCTGATCATCTCCTACGGCGCGATAGGCCGCGACGAGGAGGCGCACGGCCCCACCGCCGGCGACTTCGACATCACCCGGGAGACCCGCACCCGCCACATCTCCTTCGGCCACGGCCCGCACGTCTGCCCCGGCGCGGCACTGTCACGCCTGGAAGCGGACGTGGCGCTGCCCGCGCTCTACGCCCGCTTCCCCGGCCTGGACCTCGCGGTACCGCCGTCGGCCCTGCGCAACAAGCCCGTGGTGACCCAGAACGACCTCTTCGAACTCCCCGTCCGCCTCACCCCGACGGCCTCGTCCGACTGACCCGCCCTCGAGAAACCTCCTGCCGACCGACACGGCCCCGCGGGGCGGAGTCGGTCGGCAGACACCGGGAGTCATGAGTCGCCCGCTCCAGCGACGGGGGGGCGACCGGATATTGGTTTGCCGCAGGCCGGTCCGGCCGGATAAGAAGCTTGCATGCTTAGAGGCAGTAAGGTCGGGCTCAGGGCTCGGCACGAGGAGGACATCCCGATCCTGCGGGCGGAGCTCTTCGACGACGTGGTCAACGGCTCGCGGGCCGAAAGCGGGCCCTGGCGGCCGATCACCCCCGGTTCGAAGGATCCACGGCTCGTGGTGGACGACAAGGAACAGGGGCACGTCCCGTTCTCCGTGGTGGAGTTGGAGGGCGGCACGCTGGTCGGTACCGCAACGCTGTGGGGCATCGACACGCACAGCCGGTGCGCACACATCGGGCTGGGCCTGCTGCCGGCCTCGCGCGGCAAGGGCTACGGCACCGACGTGGTCGCGGTCCTGTGCCACTACGGTTTCGTGGTGCGCGGCCTGCATCGGCTGCAGATCGAGACGCTGTCCGACAACGCCGCGATGCTGAGCGCCGCCGAGCGCAACGGCTTCGTCCGCGAGGGCCTGCTGCGCTCCTCGGCCTGGGTGCTGGGCGAGTTCCTGGACGAGGTGCTGCTCGGGCTTCTCGCCCAGGACTGGAAGCCGGACTCCCGGGTCTAGGCTGCCGTCCGGCCGCCGAGGCCGAGCTCCTCCCGGCGCTCGGGCGGCGACGTCGGCCCGTGAGACGAGATCATGAACATCCTCGGGACGGGGAGCCCGAGGAACCGGTCGAGGTCGGTGAAGCTCGCGGTCCGGTCGGGGGCGCCGTCGGCGAGCAGCAGGGCGGTCAGGGCCGCCCGTCGAGTGCCCCACGACATGGAACCGGTCGATCTGCCGTGCCCGGAGGACCTGCGTCGACATCTTCGCGCAGGAGGGCAGCGGGGACCCGATCCCGGTGTCCGGCGGTGCCATCCTGGAGATTCGCGTCGCCGCCGCGTCGTACGACCTGGAGCACCACCGGTCGACCTACCCGGCCAAGGGCAAGCGGCCGCTGCCCGGGGTGGACCTGACGGGCTACCGGACCTTCCGCGACACCGAGTTCGGTGCCGGCTTCGAGGGGTACAGCCAGGTCGGTCTGGGGGTGCGCGCCCGGCTTCCGTTCAAGGTGACGCAGCTGTCCGACAAGCTCGTGGTGGACGTCGCCCGTCCCCTCGCCGCCGCCACGCGCCGTCCGGCCGACGGCGCGTGGCGTTCGCCCGACTCGGCCTACGCGCCGGCGGGCAGGACGTGGTCGGCGACCTTGTCCGTGCTCAGGCACAGCGAGCAGACCAGGGCGTCGTGCGTGGCGCAGGCGGCCAGGTCGGGGCGCTCGTACGCCTGGTGGCAGACATGGCAGTCGTACGTCGTCGCGCTCGGGTTGCCGTCCGCGTCCAGCAGGGGCTCGGCGATGCCGTCGTCGGTGCGGCGCAGGTAGTACCTGCCCCTGGTGACGATCGCCATGAGCGGGGTGAGGACGAAGGCGATGACGGCCGCGGCCACGGGCGAGTACGGCTGGAGGGTGTCGCCGAGGAGATGGAAGTACAGGGCGATCGACAGGCCGGAGGCGGCGACGAAGGACACGACGCCGACCGGGTTGACCGCGTGGAGCATGCCCCGGCGGAACTCCGGCCGGAGCGGGGAGATCTTCAGCAGGTACTTGTTGATCCCGATGTCGGTGGCGACGGTGACGACCCAGGCGATGGCACAGTTCGAGTAGAAGCCCAGGATGCCGTTGAGGAAGCTGAACATGTCGGCCTCCATCAGCGCGAGCGCGAAGCCCAGGTTGACCAGGACGAAGACCATGCGGCCCGGGTAGTGCCGGGTGATCCGGGTGAAGGAGTTCGTCCAGGCCAGCGAGCCGGAGTAGGCGTTCGTCACATTGATCTTGATCTGGCTGATCACCACCAGGGCCACGGCCAGCGGCACGACCATCCAGGACGGCATCATCGCGTCGAACGCGCCGCGGAACTGCTGGATCGGCTCGGGCGCCGCGTCCGCGCCGACCTCGGCCAGGATGTAGACGGCGAGGAAGACACCGATGGCCTGCTTGAGCGCGCCGAGCACCACCCAGCCGGGGCCGGCCATGATGACGGCGGTCCACCAGGACCGTTTGTTCGCCGCGGTCTTGGGCGGCATGAAGCGCAGGTAGTCGATCTGCTCGCCGATCTGCGCGATGAGCGAGAGACACACGCCCGCGCCGAGGAGCACGGAAGCGGTGTCGACGCCGCCTTCGCCGTCGGTGCCGGCGTAGGCGAGGAAGCGGTCGACCGTGCCGGGGTCGGTGCCGACGAGGTAGACCAGAGGGCCGACCATGAGCAGCAGCCAGACCGGGGTGGTCCACACCTGGAGCTTGCTGAGCGCCTTCATGCCGTAGATCACCAGCGGGATCACCATCAGCGTGGACACCAAGTAGCCTAGCCACAGCGGCAGTCCGAGGCCGAGCTCGAGGCCCTGGGCCATGATCGAGCCTTCGAGGGCGAAGAAGATGAAGGTGAAACTGGCGAAGATGACGCTGGTGAGGACCGAGCCGTAGTACCCGAAGCCGGAGCCGCGGGTGATCAGGTCGAGGTCGATGTTGTAGCGGGCGCCGTAGTACGCCAGTGGGAAGCCGGTGACGAAGATGACGGCCGCGGCGACGGCGATCGCCACGAGCGCGTTGCCGGTGCCGTGGGCCAGGCCGATGCCGGCGCCGATGGAGAAGTCGGCCATGTAGGCGATGCCGCCGAGGGCCGTCGTGGCGACGACCATGGGGGTCCAGCGGCGGTAACTGCGGGGCGCGAAGCGGAGGGTGTAGTCCTCCAGCGTCTCTTTGACCGCCTGGTCGGCGACGGTCCTCGTCGGCTCCGCCGCCGTCGCTCGTGAACCGGTTGTGCTCATGTCACATCTCCCCCGGGGGCTGGGTGCGGATGCTGTGCCGTCACGCTAGAAAGCGGTTGTTACCGTCGGTTCCGCCTGAGATGAACGGGCTGTTTCCCTGGCTCCCGCTCTTCGGAGGGGGAGCGGCGCGGGGCGCGAGGGGCATCCGGCGGCCATGAACGCGCCCCATGATCCGCATTCGACCCATCGTGGCGTTTAATGCGGATTGCCCGCTTGCTGTCTGTTCCGTGCCACCACCATGGCGTCCGAGAGGCCTCCGCTGCCGCGGAGCCTGTGGGACGAAAGGACATGTGTATGCGAGGCAAGCAGGCGATCGGTGCGGGCGTTCTGGCACTGGCTCTGGTGTCCGGCGCCGGCTGGGCGGCCCAGGCCACGAGCAGCGAACCCGCCACCGGCCTGGCCGCCGCGGCCAAGGCGCCGGCTCGGGCCGCGACCGTGGACGGCTACCAGATCGTCCAGCTCCCCAACGCCAACGTGCCCAACTTCCAGCGCCGGACCGTGTACTGCCCGTCGGGCAAGAAGGTCATCGGGGGCGGCGGCGAGGCCCAGGGCAACGGCGCGATCCTGGTGGGCAGTTTCCCCACCTCCGACGGCACCGGCTGGATCGCCCTCGGCCGGCAGGACGGCTACTCCAGCGTCGGCATCAGCGTGTACGCGATCTGCGCCTACGTCTGACCAGCGGCCCCTGACACGGGGGGGGTGGTTCCTGCCGACGGGCGATGTGCTGTCCCGCGGCCGCCTCCAGGTCGGCTTCAGCACCGGCATGCCGCACGCCGACCTGCC